>DASQIG010000261.1:0-3105 GCA_035631735.1 Burkholderiales bacterium
CGGGCCGTACTACTGCGCGCAAGGCAGCCTCTTCACCGCGCTCTATAACTGCATGCAGCCCGGGGCATGGACGCCGGTCACCTCGCCTGCATTGCTGAAAAGCGAAGCGGACGTGCTCGCCGCGGCGCGGGCCATCGATTCCACCGCGAACCTTGCGCGCTCGCGCGCGTGGCTCTTCACCGGCAGCGCAGACCGCACGGTCTATCCGGCCGTTGTCGAGGCGCTGCGCGACTTCTATGCCGCTTACCAGGCGCAGATCCTGCTCGTCGCCGACAAGCCGGCGGGGCACGGCATGGTCACCGCGCGCAATGGCAACGCCTGCGATGTGACGGCGCCACCGTTCATCGTGCATTGCGATTACGACGCGGCGGGGCAGCTGCTTGGCTTTCTCCTCGGCCCGCTGCAGCAACCCGCGACCAAAGAGCAGGGACGGCTGCTGAGTTTCGACCAGGCGCGTTACGCCGACGGCGACGCGCGCGGCATCGCGATGGACGACACCGGCTTCCTATACGTGCCGCAGCGCTGCGCGACGGAACGCTGCCGCATCCACGTCGCGTTCCACGGCTGCCGACAGGGCGCAGCGGAAATCGGCGAGCGCTTCGTGCGCGAAGCCGGCTACAACCGCTGGGCCGATACGAATGGGCTCATCGTGCTGTATCCGCAGGTGGTGAAGCGTTACAGCCCGTTCGTGTTCAATCCGCGCGGCTGCTGGGACTGGTGGGGCTACAGCGGCGCGAATTACCACACCAAGGCCGCGCCGCAGATCCGCGCGGTGATGAAAATGCTCGACCGCCTTGCCGAATGATTTACTTCCTGGCCGCGATCGCGGCGGCGATTGCATCGATCAGCGCCGGCTGCTCGCCGATCGGCGGCTCCAGCGTGATCGCGACCTGCGGATGGCTCTTGCGTGCGCGCTCGACAAGGCGCGGCAGGTCTTCCTTCACGTGAGCGCCCTGGCCGAGAAACACCGGTACCACGCGGATCGACGTCGCGCCCTTATTCGCCAGCATTGAAATCGCCTCGTCGAGCGGCGGGCGCATGAGCTCGAGATACGCAAGCACGACCGGGCCGGTGACCTTGGCCGAGAGTTGTGCGGCGAGCTGCTCGAAGGGCCGGGCCCACTCGCGGTCGCGCGAGCCGTGCGCGAAGAGGACGATGCCGAAGCTCAATGAACGGTGTGGCGCCGTCCTTCGTAGATGCCTTGCAACAGCCGCAGCGATCCGAGGCTGATGGCGCGGTGCGAGAGCGCGTGGCCCAGGTCTTCCACGATGTCGAGCGTCACGGGCACGTGCAGGCCGGCGAGCACGCGCGCGGCGCGCTCGGCGTAAACGCGCGAGACCACCGAGTCGAACTCGCCGTGCACCAGGTGGATGCGCGAGCCGATGCGTGCGCCGCAGCCCGGAAGCCGAGCGTAGCGCGACGAGAACGCGACCACGGCCCCGTCGATGCCGGGCGACTTCACCGCCTCGAGCGCCACCGTGCCGCCCTGCGAGAAGCCGATCAGCACAGTGCGGCTCGCCGGCACGCGGTAGTTCGTCTGCTCGCGGCGCACCAGATCTTCGAAGTCGGGCAGCACCGCGGCGACGCGCTCGCGGTGGTTATCGCAGTGAAGCCCGCGCGTCGGGTACCAATCCTGCGCCGCGCCGCCGCGCGCGTCCGGATCGAAGCCGCTCGGCACCACCAGCGCCGCGCTCGGAAAGCGCGCCTGGAACTTGAACGCGATCGGGATCATCGACTGGGCGGTGGCGCCGCAGCCGTGCAGGAACACGAACAAGTGCCCGGGCTTTTCTTCCTGTGCGGGAGCGAAGCGGAAGACCCGGCCGGAGGACATGCGACGTGAATTCTTACGCGTCCGCGAGCGTTCTGTAAACTGATTTGCGTCCTACCTGAGGTGCTCCATGCAAAAGGCAAGATTTCTAACGGCTTTCTGGGCGTTGGCGAAGCCGTACTGGGTTTCCGACAAGCGCGCGAAGGGATTCGTCCTGCTCGCCGCGGTGGTCGGCTTGTCGCTGGGAATCGTGTGGCTGGAAGTGCAGTTCAACACCTGGAACAAGAACTTCTTCAACGCACTGGAGCAGAAGATTCAGCCGGAATTTGTCCGCCAACTCTGGATCTTCAGCGTCATCGCGTTCGTCTGGATCGTGGGCCGGGTGTATCAGATCTATCTGCAGCAGATGCTGCAGATCGAGTGGCGCGCGTGGCTGAACGACCATTTCCTCGCCGACTGGCTGAAGGACCGCTCCTATTACCGCCTGCAGCTCCTCGACCGCGGCGTTGACAACCCCGACCAGCGCATCGCCGAGGACCTGCGGCTTTTCGTCGACAACACGCTGGACCTCGCGCTCGGGCTGCTTTCGTCGGTCGTGACCCTGGTGTCATTCACCATCATCCTGTGGAGCCTGTCGGGCGATTTCACGATCGGCGGCGTGGCGATTCCGGGCTTCATGTTCTGGGTCGCGCTCATCTACACGGGCATCGGCAGCTGGCTCACGTACATAATCGGCAGACCGCTCGTCAAGCTGAACTTCAACCAGCAGCGCTTCGAGGCCGACTACCGTTACGCGCTTGTGCGCCTGCGCGAAAACAGCGAAGGCGTGGCGCTCTACAAGGGAGAAGAGCTCGAGCTCGGCAACTTCCGCGAGCGCTTTCGCCACGTCATCGACAACTGGTGGGGCATCATGCGCACGCGCAAGCAGCTCAACTGGTTTGTCTCGTTCTTCTATCAGTTCTCGGTGCCGTTCCCCTATCTCGTGGCCGCGCCGCGGTATTTTTCCGGCGCGGTCGGCATGGGCTACATCTTCCAGGTGGGAAACTCGTTCACCAATGTCCGCGGCGCGCTCATGTGGTTCATCGATGCGTATACGCAGCTCGCGGCCTGGAAGGCGACCATCGATCGCTTGACGACATTCAGCGAGGCGCTTGAGCGCGTGAAAAGCGAAGCGCGCGAGCTCGGCGGCGAGCGTGCCGAGGCGCCGGGGCCGTCAATCGGCATCGAGGCACTCGAGCTGGCGCTGCCGCAGGGAAAGCCCCTGCTTGCCGCCACCTCGATCCAGTTCCGGCCCGGCGAGGATGTGCTCGTCACCGGACCTACGGGCGCCGGCAAGT
>DASQIG010000262.1:0-3021 GCA_035631735.1 Burkholderiales bacterium
CGCAGGCGCTCGACATCACCGGCGGCGCGCCCGAGCTGCATCCGCAGTTCCGCAGCGTCGTCTCTCGCGCCCGTCGACTCGGCAAGCACGTCATCGACCGCTGCAACCTCACCATCCTGCAGGAGCCGGGGCAGGAAGGGCTGGCGCGATTTCTCGCCGCCGAGGAGGCGGAGATCATCGCGTCGCTGCCGTGCTACACGAGCGAGCTCGTCGATCGCCAGCGCGGTGCCGGCGTCTACCAGCGCAGCATCGCCGCGTTGCGTGAACTGAACGCGCTTGGCTACGGCATTCCCGACAGCGGGCTCCAGCTCAATCTGGTCTACAACCCGCAGGGCGCCTCGCTGCCGCCGCCGCAGGCAAAGCTCGAGGTCGACTACAAGCGCGAGCTCGGCGAGCGCCACGGCGTGGTTTTCAATCGGCTCTACACGCTCGCCAACATGCCGATCCAGCGCTTCGGCTCGATGCTGGTGTCGACGGGGCAGTTCAACCAGTACCTGCAGCTCCTGCGCGCCTCGCATCGCGACGAAAACCTCGAGTCGGTGATGTGCCGCAGCCTCGTCTCGATCGACTGGCGCGGCTACGTTTACGACTGTGACTTCAACCAGATGCTCGGTTTGCCGCTCGGGCAGGGCGGCCGCAAGCCGGTGCATATCCGCGAGCTCGCCGAAGCGCACCTCACCGGCGCCGGCATCGCGGTGCGCGATCATTGCTACGGCTGCACCGCGGGACAGGGCTCGTCCTGCGGCGGCGCCCTGGATGCCTAGGCTGCGCGGCGGCGCCCGGCTCCTCGTTCTCCTCGTTCTGGTCGCCGGCTTCGCAGCCTTCTTCGCGAGCGGCTCGTATCGGTACCTGACGTTTGAGAACCTCAGGACCCAGCGCGACGCGCTGGCGGCCTACTACAGCGCTCATCCCTTTCAGACCGTCGCTGCGTACTTCGCCATCTACATCGGCGCCACGGGCCTTTCGCTGATCGGCGCCGCCACGGTCCTGACCCTGCTGGGCGGTGCGATTTTCGGCCTGCTCTGGGGCACGCTGATCGTCTCGTTTGCCGCGAGCATCGGCGCGACGCTCGCTTTCCTCGCGTCGCGCTTCGTGCTGCGCGACTGGGTCCGGCAGCGCTTCGGCCGGTACCTGCAAGGCATCGACCGCGGCATCGAAAAGGAAGGGGCCTTCTATCTCTTCACCCTGAGACTCATTCCTGCGGTCCCGTATTTCGCCATCAATCTCGCGATGGGGCTTACGCCGATGCGCCCATGGACGTTTTACTGGGTGAGCCAGATCGGGATGCTTGCCGGCACCATCGTCTACGTGAACGCAGGCACGCATCTCGCCGCCGTGGCGACACCGGCGGACATCCTGTCCCCGGGGCTGATCACGGCGCTCGTGCTGCTCGGCGTGTTTCCGCTCGCGGCGAAGAAGACCGTCGACGCGGCGAAGGCACGGCGGGTCTACGGGCGCTGGAAGCGGCCGCGCCGCTACGACCGCAACGTGGTGGTGATCGGCGGGGGCTCCGCGGGACTCGTCGCCGCGTACATCGCGGCCGCGGTGCGCGCCCGCGTGACGCTCGTGGAGAAGGACCGCATGGGCGGCGATTGTCTGTACACCGGCTGCGTACCGTCCAAGGCGCTCATCAAGTCGGCGCGGCTCCTCGCGCAAATGCGCCGTGCCCACGAATACGGGCTGCGCGTGCCGACGGTGCAATTCGACTTCGCCGAGGTCATGGAGCGTGTGCAGCGGGTCGTACGCACCGTCGCGCCGCACGATTCGGCGGAGCGCTACAGCGCGCTCGGCGTCGAGTGCCTGCACGGCGAGGCTCGCATCAGCTCGCCCTGGACGGTCACGATCGACGCAAAGCAAACCCTGACGACGCGCGCCATCGTCATCGCGGCGGGCGCGCGGCCGCTCGTGCCGCGCATCCCCGGCATCGAGCAGGCCCGCGTGCTCACCTCCGACACCGTCTGGGAGTTGCGCGAGCTGCCGCGCCGCCTCGTCGTGCTGGGCGGCGGGCCGGTCGGCTGCGAGCTGGCGCAGGCCTTTGCGCGCTTCGGCGCGCGCGTAACGCAGGTCGAAATGCTGCCGCGGCTGCTGCCGCGCGAGGATCCGGATGCCGCGCAGCGGGTGCGCGAGCGGTTTGCCGCCGAGGGCATCGATGTTCGTACCGCGCATCGCGCCGTACGGGTCGAGCCCGGACGGGCGCTCATCTGCGAGCACGCCGGCAGCGAGCTTCGCTTCGAGTTCGATGCGCTGCTCTGCGCACTCGGCCGCGTGCCGAACACCGCGGGCTACGGGCTGGAAGCGCTCGGCATCCCGCTCGCCGCCGCGCGCACGGTCGAGACCAACGACTATCTGCAAACGCTCTATCCGAACATCTACGCCTGCGGCGACGTCGCCGGCCCGTATCAATTCACGCACACCGCCTCGCACCAGGCGTGGTACGCGGCCGTCAACGCACTGTTCAGCCCGTTCAAGCGCTTCCGCGCGGACTATTCGGTCATCCCGTGGGCCACCTTCACCGATCCCGAGGTGGCGCGCGTCGGCCTGAACGAGACCGAGGCAAAGGAGCGTGGCGTCGCATTCGAAGTGACGCGGTTCGAGCTTGCCGAGCTCGACCGCGCGATCGCCGACGAGGCGGCCGAGGGCATGGTGAAGGTGCTGACCGAGCCCGGGTCCGACCGCATCCTCGGCGCGACCATCGTCGGCGAGCAGGCCGGCGAGCTGATCGTCGAGTTCATCACGGCGATGAAGCAGGGCATCGGCCTGAACAAGATCCTCGGCACGATTCATATCTATCCGACGCTCGCCGAAGCCAATAAATACGCGGCCGGCGCCTGGCGGCGCGCGCATGCGCCCGCGCGGCTGCTGCGGGCGCTGGAGCGCTTCCACGCATGGCGTCGCGGCTGAGCGTCATCGTGCCGGTGCTGAACGAAGCCGCCGGCATCCGCGAGGCGCTGGAAGCGCTCGCGCCGCTGCGCGCGCGCGGCCACGAAATCATCGTGGTGGATGGCGGCAGCGACGATGGCA
>DASQIG010000263.1:0-4505 GCA_035631735.1 Burkholderiales bacterium
GCAATCTCGGCGCCGAGGATGCAGTCCCAGGGCAGGCCGGCCCGCTTCGCCATGTCCACCATCAGCGCGATATTGCCGTTCGAGCAGGGCGCGATGATGAACTTGCGCTTGAGCCGAGTGAGTCCTGCGACTGCATCGGGCCACGGCTCGAGGCGGTGCCAGGCGCGGTTGAGATGATCGATGTCTCCGTCGGAGAGGTTCTGCAGCGCGTAGCGCGCGACGAGCTTCATCAGGCTTTCGCGGTGCAGGACATCGAGCGGCACGAACGGCCGCCGTCCCGAGCGCACCTCCTCCATCGCGGGGTGGTAGAGCTTGCGCCATTCGACGGCGAACTCCAGCGGGTCGACACCCGTGATGCCTTTCTTCTGCGCCAGCGCGGCGAACTCGCGGCTGACGCTCGTGCGCCAGTCCACCACGGTGCCAAAGACGTCGAACAGGCACGCGCGGACGTCCAAGCGGGTGACGCCTAGTGCCCGCGAGCGCGGCAGGCGTACTCGAAGATCGGCATGACGCGCGATTCTACCGTCAGCCGACGGCCGCCATCTTCCTCGCCATCTCGTCCATGCGCCGCTTCATTTCCTTCGGCGGCACATCCTCCTTGTGCGTGGCGATGTACCAGACGTGGCCGTAGGGATCCTCGAGGGTGCCGGCGCGATCGCCGTAGAACTTGTCCTCGATCGGCCGCGTGAGCTTGCCGCCGGCGGCGAGCGCCCGCTGCACCGTCGCATCCACGTCTGGCACATAGAGGTGAAGCTGCACGGTGGTGCCGCCGCGCGACTGCGGGCTGAGGAAGCCCATGTTCGGCATTTCATCGGCCAGCATCACGTGCGAGTCGCCGAGCTTGATCTCGGCGTGCCCGACCTTGCCGTCCGGCATCGGCATGCGCACGAGCTCTTTCGCGCCGAACGCCCGCTTGTAGTAGTCGAGCGCTTGCGCCGCATTCTGCACGCTGAGATATGCCGTGACCGCGTGATAGCCCTTCGGGATCGGCCGCACTTTCTTCGCTTTGCGCTTCGCACCAGCTTTCGATTTCTTCGCCATCGTGTCTCCTTTCAGGAAATGCAGATGCGCTGCAGGCTGGCCTTGATGTCCTCGGGAAGCGGCACGCCTTTGCGCGCGGCGGTGTCGAAGCACACTTCGACCGTCTTCTGCGTCGCGCAGGCGGTCATCGAGTCGGCCTCCATGAGCCGCATCTCGTGCGCGAAGCTTTTCGTGCCGACGCGCGTCACGGCGCCGCGGATCAGGACCAGCTGCCCGGCGCGAATCTCATGGTGGAAATCGATGCTGAGCGTCGCCACCACGGTGCCGTAGCCGCGCGCGCGGAATTCGGCGAGCGAGAAGCCCGCCATGCGCGGGAAGTGCCAGCCGGCGTCGTCGAAGCACGCGGCGTAGTGGCGCACGTTCATGTGGCCGTAGATGTCGCACTGCGCCGGCATGACGATCGCCCGGTAGAGATCGAACCACCGCTCCATCCCGCCGCTCAATGCTTCAGCAGCAGCGACAGCCGCTGGAGCTTCGCAGCGTAGAGCTCGTGGTCGCCCGGCGTGGTGCTGTTCTCCAGCGCCAGCGCGAGCTCGGCCCGCGCCGGCTCGACGTTGCCCAGGCGCAGCTCCGCGAGGGCCAGCCAGAAGTGAAACTCGTGATAGTCGGGCGCGCGGTCAACTTCCTTCGCGAAGAGCTTGCGTGCCGCGCGATAGTCGCCCGCCTCCATGGCAGCGAGCCCCTTGTGGAAAAAGTAGAAGGGCGCATCGCCCTCGAGGCGCGCGAGCTCGCGCTCGGCCGCGGCCGCCTCGGCGCCGCGCCCCTGCTTCGCCAGCACCAGCGCGAGGTTGGCCCAGGCGCGCGTGTTGCGCTGCTCGGCGGCGAGCACGCGCCTGAAGGCGCGCTCGGCCATCGCCGGCTCGCCGCGGCGGACGTAGACCACGCCCAGCGTGTTGTAGGCGGCCATGAAGGACGGGCTCTCGCGCATCGCCGCGCGCGCCCACCAGTACGCGTCGTCGAGGCGGCCGCGCACCAGCGCTTCGGCGGCACGGTTATTCATGAACATCGCCACGATGGTCGATTCCTGCAGCATGTCGACCCGCAAGCGGTCCAGCTCTTCCCGCGGCAGGAAGTCGATCGTCACCAGGTCGTCGGCGTCGCGCAGCGTGCGCGTATCGAAAAAGCGCTTGCCGAGCGTGATGTTGACGTGGCCGTTGAGGAAGTACACGTTGCCTTCGCGGCTCCAGAGCTCGGGGATCTCCGCACGGTTGTACTCCACGTGCAGGCCGAGCTCCTTGGCAAGGGCCGCCGTCATGATGACGAGCGACAGGCAATTGCCCGAGCGCGCCTCGAACGCCTCGGCCGCGGTGCGGGTATGCGTGCTGTCATATTCCAGCCGCAGGTCGCCGCTGAGCACCGCATCGACCAGCGCCTGCCGCAGGCCCTTCGCCGCGCGGCGCGCGTCGAGCTCTTCGTGGACGTAGCGGCGCATCTCGTCGTTCAGCGCGAAGACGTCCGCCCGGTTGATGGGCTCGGTCGGCGGCGCGAACAGCGCGTCCTGGAAGAGCTCCTCCGGCGGCGCGAGCACCGGCTCGGCGGCACAGCCGGCGAGCGCCAGTCCCAGGACGACGGCTACGCCCTTACGCATGACCTGCGCAATTGTATGCTTAGTGCTATGGCGGTCGACTACGAGATCCGCTTCGAGCCGAGCCGGCGCCGCGTGCGCGTGGAGTTCAACGGCGCCTGGGTGGCCGACTCGACGCGCGCGCTGATCCTGCACGAGACGCGCCAGCCGCCCGCCTTTTACTTCCCGCGCGATGACGTGCAGATGGCGCTGCTCGAGAAGACGTCCCAGGTGACGCACTGCCCGTTCCGCGGCAACGCGACCTATTGGACCCTGCGAGCCGGCGCTGCGGTGGCGGAGAACGCCGCCTGGTCCTACGAGGAGCCCTACGAGGAGGGGGCGCCGGTCAAGGCGCATGTGTCCTTCCACCCCGAGCTCGTCAGCGCGATCTACGAGGGCGATGACGAGATCCCGCACCTTGCGCGTGAAGGCAAGAGCCTGCACGCCAACAGCATCGCCGGCTGGCTGCTCGCCGAGGCGTGGCAAGCGCCGACGCCCGACCGGCTGGTCGATGGCTTCTGCCGCTGCCTGCGCGGCTACGGCGTTCCCGTCGCACGCATGACCGTCATCATGCCGACGCTGCATCCGCAGATCTTTGCCACGGTGTTCGTGTGGCGCGAGGAGAGCGGCGTGCGAACCGCCTACGAGCCGCACGACATTCTGCGGCAGTCACAGTTCATCGCGAGCCCGTTCGCGCCGATCCTGCGCGGCGCGGGCGGCGTGCGCCGGCGGCTGGAGGAGCCGGGCTGCAAGCTCGACTACCCCGTGGTACGCGAGCTGCACGCCGAGGGCGCGACCGACTATGTCGCCATGCCGTTTCGCTTCGCCGACGGGCAGCTCAACGTGCTGTCGATGACGTCATTCGCAAAGGGCGGCTTCTCTACCGCGCAGCTTGGCCAGATCTACGAAGTGCTGCCGCTCCTGGGCCGGCTGTTCGAGGTTCATGCGCAGCGGCGCACCGCGGTGGCGCTCCTCGAGACGTTCCTCGGACGGCGCACCGGCGCGCGTGTGCTGGACGGCCTGGTGAAGCAAGGCGATGGCGAGCACATCAGGGCGGTGGTGTGGTTCAGCGACCTGCGTGACTCCACCGCGCTCTCGCAGGCGATGGGGCGCGAGGAATATCTCGCTTATCTAAACCGCTACTTCCATTGCATGGCGGGTGCCGTGCTGAAGAAGGATGGCGAGGTGCTGCGCTTCATCGGCGATGCGGCGCTCGCGATTTTCCCGGTGGGCAGCGACGCCGCGGAGGCTTGCCGCCGCGCGCTGGCTGCCGCGCGGCTCGCGGCGGAGCGCGTGGCGGCCGACAATGCCGCGAACCCGCAGCGCGCGCCGATCCGCTATGGCATCGGCCTGCATCTGGGCGAAGTCACGTACGGCAATATCGGCGTGCCGGCGCGCCTGGAATTCACCGTCATCGGGCCGGCCGCCAATACCGCCGCGCGCGTCGAGTCGATGACCAAGACGCTCGGCAGAAACGTGGTGATCTCCGCCGCGTTCGCGCAGGCGTGCGCCGAAAAACTGGAACCGCTCGGGCGCTTTCACCTCAAGGACGTGGAAGGCGAGCAGGAGCTCTTCACCCTGCCGGCGTTGAACCTCTAGAGCGGGGCGCTACTCGCCGAGGGTCACTACGGTGCCGCGCAGCGCGACGCCGGCCATCAGCGCGCCTGCGCCGCACAAGTACTCGGTCGGACTTTCGAACTTGTCGTTCTTGTACACGCTGTGGATGTTGACCACCGCGTTGCCGCCTTCCTGCTTCGCACGCTGCTGCAGCGATACGGCCGCGCTGATGAAGGCGATGTCGCAGGCTTCCTGGTCGGACTTGTTGAACGCGTTGGTCTTCTTGTTCGACGTGTATTCGCCGATGGTCTTCGCTACCTTCAGCTTCGGCTGTCTTCCGAAG
>DASQIG010000264.1:0-2338 GCA_035631735.1 Burkholderiales bacterium
TACCACGCCGCCTACTTCGCGAAGTATGCCAACGTCTGGTGCCACGGCGACTGGGCCGAGCTTACCGATCGCGGCACGATGATCATCTACGGGCGCTCGGACGCTACGCTGAACCCGGGCGGTGTGCGGATCGGCACCGCCGAGATCTATCGCGTGGTCGAGCGCGTCCACGAGGTGGAGGAGTCGGTCGCGATCGGCCAGCTCTGGCCGCCCGAGGAGCCCACCGACAGCCGCGTGGTGCTCTTCGTGAAGCTGCGCCCGGGATATACGCTCGACGCGCCGCTCGAGGAGCGGCTGCGCGCGGAGATCCGGCGCCACGCCTCGCCGCGCCACGTGCCGGCGCGCATCGTGCAGGTGCCCGACATTCCGCGCACCAAGAACGGCAAGGTCGTCGAGCTCGCGGTCAAAGCCGTCGTGCACGGCATGCCCGTGACCAACACCGACGCGCTCGCCAATCCCGAAGCGCTCGCCTACTTCGAGAACGTCGCCGAGCTCGCGAGCTAGCGAAGCTCGAAAGGCGTCTCCCCCGTTCCTAGCCGAGCACCTCGAAAATGTGCTCGCGGTTGTCAAGCTCGCCGAGGAACGCCTCGAGCTCCGGCCCGAGCGCATCGCGTGCCGACACGACGCCAAGCGGCGCGCCGCCTTCCACGACTGGCACGTGGCGGAAACCGCCCTCATGCATCATGTGCAGTGCGTGTCCGAACGGCCGGTCGGGCGCGATGGTGCGCGGGTTGGCCGTCATCACGTCCTGCAGCGGGGTGTTCGCCGGGTCGCGACCCTCGGCGATGACGCGAAACAGCGCGTCGCGCTCGGTGAAGATGCCGGCGAGCCGGCCCTCGTGCATGACGAGCAGCGCGCCCACGCGCCGGTCCTTCATCAGGCGGGCGGCCTGGGCTACGCTCATTTCGCCGTTTCCGGTGACCGGGGTCTGATTGCCAAGGATGCTGCTCACGGGTCTCTGCATCATGACGTGTCCTCCTCCGTGATCACTCTACGCTTGCCCCTCCATCTTGGTAGCGGAGCGCGCCATGTCAAGCCTGCAAGGAAAAGGCGCGGCACGGTTAAGCGACAGATGAAACAGGCTCATGCATCGGCCGGTAGCATGACGCAATGCAACAACGGTATTTCCACGCGCTGGGTAACGGTGCCTTCCACCGCGTCGCGTACACCGACTGGGGAAACGCCGCGAATCCGCATGTGGTCGTTTGCGTGCACGGGCTTGCGCGCAACAGCCGCGACTTCGACTATCTCGCCGGCGCGCTCGCGCCCGACTGCCGCGTCGTGTGCATGGACGTGGCCGGCCGCGGCGCAAGCGACTGGCTGGAGAACAAGTCCGAATACACGTTCGCCACCTACCAGCGCGACGCGGCGGCCATGCTCGCGCGCGCTACCGCGCCGGCGGCCGGCCGCTGGTTCGAGCGGCTGAAGCCGGCGCCGGCGCAGGTCGACTGGGTCGGCACTTCCATGGGCGGGCTGATCGGCATGTTTCTCGCCGCGAAGAAAAATTCGCCGATCCGGCGGCTGGTGCTGAATGACGTCGGCGCGCTGGTGCCGTGGAGCGCGCTGTTTCGCATGAAGGGCTACATCACACGCGGCCGTCGCTTCGCGAGCGAGGCGCAGGTGGAGGCGTATCTGCGCGACGTGTGCGCGCCCTTCGGCCCACTCACCGACGAGCAATGGCGCCACCTCGCGCGCTATGGAGCGCGGCGCGCAAATGGCCACTACGAGCTGCGCTACGACCCGGCGATCGGCGAAGGCCTGCACGGGCACATCGATCCGGAATTTCCCATCGGTCCGGACCTGATGCGCGGCATCGACCTGTGGAACGTGTGGAGCAAGGTGCAGTGCCCGACGCTCGTGCTGCGCGGCGAGCTCTCCGAAGTGCTGCTTCCCGCCACGCTCGCCGAGATGAAGAGCCGCAAGCCCGATCTCGAGGTCGCCGAGTTTTCGGGCGTGGGCCATGCGCCGGCGCTCATGAGCGACGAGCAGATCCGCGTGGTCAAGCAATTCCTGCTGCGGTGAATATGCTCGCGGCGCTTTTCGTCGCTCTCGGCGTTCATGCCGCCGAGCCGCTGCAGGCGCTGCATGCGGCGCACGACGGCATCACCGCCTCCGGCGTCTCATCCGGCGGCTACATGGCGGTGCAGCTCCACGTCGCGCATTCGTCGCGCGTTGCGGGCGTCGGCGTCATCGCCGGCGGGCCGTACTACTGCGCGCAAGGCAGCCTCTTCACCGCGCTCTATAACTGCATGCAGCCCGGGGCATGGACGCCGGTCACCTCGCCTGCATTGCTGAAAAGCGAAGCGGACGTGCTCGCCGCGGCGCGGGCCATCGATTC
>DASQIG010000265.1:0-8346 GCA_035631735.1 Burkholderiales bacterium
GATCGCCTTGAAGCGCTCGAGGTCGGTGACGATCAGCGCGAGCTTGGCCTGCGCGCGCCGCTGCGCCTGGATCGCCTGCGTCAGCCGCTCGTTGAACAGCGTGCGGTTGGCAAGGCCGGTGAGCGGGTCGTAGAGCGCGAGGTAGGCGATGCGCTCCTGCTTGGCCATCGACTCGAGCGCGAACGACACATTGGCGGCGAGCTCGCCCAGAACGCGCACCTGCTCATCGTCGAAAAAGCCCGGATCCGGGGCAGCCAAGCCCAGCACGCCGGCGGCCCGACCGTCCACTAGCAGCGGAAACGCGGCCATGGCGTGCACGCCGGCGGCGATGAACTCCTCGGGTGCGCGCACGTGCGCGTCGCGCGTGAGATCGTTCGAGATCGCCGGCGCCAAAGCGCGCAATGCCCGGCCGGCCAGGCCCGAGCCCGACTCGTCCTCCCGCAGCGAGGACCGCAGTGTCGGCGGATGGCCGCCCTGCCATGCGCCGTACCACGGGCGCCATGCGAGATCGCCGCTCTCCGCATCGAGCATTCCCACGCGCGCGCCGCGCAGCCCGCCGACATCCACCGCAATGCGCGTAATGGTCGCGAACAGCTCCTCGCGCTCGCGCTGGCGCACCAGCGCGGAGTTGATGGCGCTGGTGAAGTCGCGCACGCGGGAGAGCCGTGCGATGCGCGCGCGGTGCTCGAACTGCTCGGTGATGTCGCGCGCGAGGCCGTCAATGCGCTCGGGGCGGCCGTCGGCGCCGCGCACCAGCTTGCCGCGCGCGTTGATCCAGCGCTCGCCGCGCTCCGGGACGATGATGCGGTAATCGAAATCGAACGCCTCGCCGTCCCGCGCGCGGCGCCACGCGTTCAGCACCGCGTCGCGGTCGGCCGGATGGATCTGCCGCTTCCACAGCTCTTGGTCGACCAGCAGCTCCTGCGCTTCGTGGCCGAACACGTCATTTGCCGCGGGGCTCACGTAGATCACTTCGCCGGTGTGCGCATCGACCGACCACAGCACGTCCGGGATCGCGGCAAAGATGCTCGTCAGCCGCTCGCGCGCGAGGTCGAGCTCCGCCTCCGCGCGCCGCTTCTCACGGCGCTCCTGAGCCTCGGCGAGCGCGCGCTCCACCGCGGCGGGCAGGCGCACGAGGTTGGTCTTCAGCACGTAGTCAGTCGCGCCGCTCTGCAGCGCCCGGATCGCATATTCCTCGCCGATGGTGCCGGAGACGAAAATGAACGGCACGTCCGGACAGAGCTCGCCCGCGAGCCGCAGCGCCGCCATGCCGTCGAAATGCGGCATGGAGAAATCCGAGAGGATGATGTCGGGCGAGAACTCGCGCAGCACGGCTTCGAACGACTCCTGGCTGTCGGCGATGCGGTGTGCAATGCGCAGGCCGGCGCGCTTGAGCTCGCGCACCTCGAGCTCCGCGTCGGCTGCAACGTCCTCGGTGAGCAGCACGCGAATCGTGGGCGTACTCATGTCGACGAGGTCATTGCGGCGTTCGATTGGTGAGCACCCAGTACCGGCCGATCTTCGATACGGTCTCGAGAAAGGCCTCGAACCCCACCGGCTTGACGCCGTAACGGTTCACGCCGAGCCGGTAAGCTTCCATCACGTCGCGCTCCTCATTGGACGACGTCAGGTGCAGCACCTCAATGCCGTCTACTTTGGGCATCTTGAGATCGAGCATCACCAGTTTCGGCGCCTGGGCCGGCGCCCGCTCGGCGTGGCGCCGGCTGGGAAACAGGTACTGGAGAGCCTGCTCGCCGTCCTTCACCCAGTGCACGCGGTTCGCGAGGTGGTTCTTGCGCAATGCGCGCAAAGTCATCTCCGCGTCCTCGGCGCTGTCCTCGACGAGAACAATCTCAAGCCGCTCCAGGCTCGCCATCGCTCTGGTTCGCGCTCGGCAATGAAAAGGAAAACGTCGCACCGTCGCCCGGACGGCCGTTCGCCCAGACGCGCCCGCCGTGTCGATTGATCACCCGCTGCACGATCGCGAGCCCAACGCCGGTTCCGGGAAACTCGTCGCTGGTATGCAGCCGCTGAAAGACGCCGAACAGCTTCTCGGCGTAGCGCATGTCGAAGCCCACGCCGTTGTCGCGCACCCAATAGACGTTCTCGTGCGCTTCACGCCGTGCGCCGAGCTCGATGCGCGGAGCCTCGCGCTTTGCACTGTACTTGAGCGCGTTACCGACGAGGTTCAGCCACGCCTGTTTCAGCAGCGCCCGATCGGCCGGCGCAGCCGGCAGTTCCCCAAGCTCGATGCGTGCCGCGTATCCGGGGCCGAGCTCCTGCACGACCTCCTGCGCCAGCGCCGTCATGTCGACGCGGCGCTTGAGCAGTTCCTGCCGGCCAAGCCGCGAGAAAACCAGCAGATCATCGATCAGCTGCCCCATTTTCTTGGCATTCGACCGCACCACAGCGGTCAGACGTCGCCCCTCCGCGTCGAGCCGCTCGGCATGGTCCTCGTCGAGCATGCGCGCGTAGCCGTCGATCGCGCGTAGCGGCGCGCGCAGGTCGTGCGACACCGAATAGCTGAAGCTCTCGAGCTCGTGATTGGCGGCTTCGAGAGCCGCCGTGCGGCTGCGCACCTTTGACTCGAGCTCGGCCGCGTGCGCCCGCACGCGCTCGAGCAGACGCGTCTGGCGGGTCGCGATGGCGAGCTGCGTGGCCACCTCGCGGGCAATGTTGAGCTGCTCGGCGCTGAACTCGCGGCGCTCGCCGCCGAAGCTGAGCGCCCCGATCAGCTCACCCCCCGCGATCATCGGCACCGCCACGTACCAGCGCACGCCGGAGGCGAGCAGCGCGGCCGCTTCCGGGCCGGGCGGCAGCTGCTGCACATCGATGAGCTGCGGTTCGCCCGCGCGCAGCGCCGGTACATCGCCCATCAGCGCGAGCGAATAGCGCACGCCGGGCCCGACGTGCGTGCGCCGACGGCCCGCGGCAGCGACCCATTCGACCTGGCCGGCGGCAAGGTCGAACTTGTTGACGATGGCACGTGGCACGCCGAGCAGCTCGCGCAGCGGCTGGATCACGGCCGCGGCGATGGCATCAGCAGCCTGCTCAGCGACGACCGCCTGGTCGATCGCCGCCAGGATGCGCAGGCGCTCGCCATGCCGCGCGAGCGAGCGCTGGTCGTTCTGGTGCGCGCGGGCGAGGCGTGCATGGAGCGCGCCGTTCTCGAGCAGCAGCACGATGAGGACGAAGCTCGCGGCAAGCAGTCCATAGAGGCGTCCGGCGTAGAAGCCGACATCGAAGCGCCCGGCATTGAACACCGCCGCCAGCCCGATGTCGCAGAGCCACGCGAACAACACCACCATCAACCACAGGTCGAACACGCTGTGGGGTTTCGCGCGCCAGAGGACGTACAGCGCAGCGAGGCTGAACAGCCACACGCCCGAGACGACGAAGATCAACGCGCCGCTGTACCGGTTGCCGTTCATGATCGCCGGCAGGAGCGCCGCGCCGCCGGTCGCAAGCCACGTGAGCGCCGCCACGGCGCCGACGACTGCGGCGATGCCGGCGAGCGCAACACGGTTCGGGGCAGGCGGCGGCGGAGCCGACTTGAGCCCTGCGTAGGCGATGACGAACAACGGAAAACCCGCGTGCCAGAACATGTAGAGCCAGGCCGTGCTCTGCGCGCCCGCGCCAAGCAGGCCGCCCGGCGCGAACAAGCCGGGGAAGCTGAGCGTGTGAGTCACTGCAAGGCCGGCGGTGAAGAGGTAGCCCGCGGCCAGCATCCATAGCGCTGTCGCGCGTTGGTAGCGCGCCTGGCCGAAAAGCAAAATCGCCGTCACCAGATCGCAGACCACCAGCGCGGCCTGGTACACGCCGATGAAGGCCGGTAGCGGGGCGAGCGGTGTGGCGGCGAACGGAATTACGGCGACGAAGATCAGTGCCGAAACGGCGACCGCGCCGGCGGCGAGCCGGCGATGCATGCTGCTCGCGGGCGCGGTGCTGATGAAAGCCGCGTCAACCGCGGGACGCGGCCGCGGCCTTTCTTTTTCCAGCGCCCAGCCAAGAGCTGCGGAAGGAGATTCCATTTACAGATCAAACAATAAGCCCAGACAGCAAAAGGCGTTTCTGACCTCCCGCAAGGCTACGTTAGCAACCCGCTCCAATGTGTGCGTTTACGCACAGTTTTGCGACTAAACCCACGCAATCCGGTCTGCGCGTGCGCGAGGGCTTGAACTCGAGCGCGGCCTTCGCGCTAGGGCGGCGCGGCTCGCCGGTCTAGCAGGCGCGTCAGGCAAAACCTTTCATTGTTTGCGCCGCGACCGCGTTTGATGAAGTGGTGTCTTTTCTGCGCCAATCACGAGGCGCGCTGCATTCGCAGCGCGAACCGAGACTGCGAGGAGAACACGCTATGACGAAGAAGCAGAGCCAAATCGTGCGCAAGCCGTCGAAGAAAATCGCTGATTCGCGCCGCGTCCGCTACGGCGCAGGGAGCGCGCCGCGCGTTGTGCGAGCCGCCGATGCCGCGACGCAGGATACGCGCGCCATCCGCTTTGGCGCGGGTTCCAGCCCGGCGAGCCTGCGCAAGTAGCAATTCCCAATGAACGAAACACCCCAGCCGAGCCCCGCGGTCACCTTTTACGGGCTAGTACCCGGATGTCGCGCACCGATACGCGCGGACGCCTCGGTGCTTGGAACCCTGCCCTCCCGCGGCTTCCAGTACTGCGAAGCGCTGAGGGCGGCCTCGTCCTTCGGCTGGTACGTGTTTCCGCCTATCGATTTCACGCTGCAGTGGGACGGCTCGCAGATCATCTAGACTTACCGCGGCGCGAAAGCCTGGTATCCGCTTACCAGCGCGCAGTTCCCGGGCTTCGGGCCGGTCTTCGATCGCGCGGCGCCAAATCACCTGCGGGGCTTCGCGCCGCCCTTCCTGACCGCGGTGCCTGAGCCCGGGATCGTGCAGCTCTGGACCGGCTGGTTCGTTGAAAGCGCCGCGGACTGGAGCATCCTCGTGCGCCCGCCTGCGAACCTGCCGCGCAATCTCGCCTACGACCTCTACGAAGGCATCGTGGAAAGCGACCGCTGGTTCGGTCCGTTATTCACGAACCTACGGCTGATCAAGACCGACGTTCCGATCCAATTCAGCACCGAGACGCCGCTGGTGCAGGTGCAGCCGCTTCATCGCAGCACCTACGCCGAAGAGACATCGAATCGCTTCGGCCTGGTGCGCGCGCTCACTGAATTCCCAGCTGAAGCGTGGTCGCGCTACGAGGAGAATATCGTCAAACCTAACCTCGAGCCGGCGCGCACTGTCGGCGCATACGCTGCTGAAGTGCGCCGTCGCCGCCGCGGCGTCTGCCCGGTGCACGCGCGATGATGGGCTACTGTGCCGCCGCTGTCGCCGTTCTCATCTGGGCGGCGTACCCTGTCGCCACGCGGGCGGGCGTTACGGGTGCATTCACTGCGGAGGAACTGGTGACGCTACGCTTCGGTGTCGGCGCGCTGCTTTTCCTGCCTTATCTGTTCACGCATTTTCGCGCGGTTAGTCGCCAGGCTTGGGTGCGCGGCGTGCCGCTGACGCTGTTTCAGGGCGCCGGTATGGGCGCGCTCGTGATCTGTGGCTTGCAGTTCGCTCCGGCAAGTCATCAGGCAGCGCTAGGTCCCGGAGCATCGCCGGCCTGGGTCGCGCTGCTCGGCTTCGCGATGTTCGCAAAAAAGCCGTCGCCCCGCCTTGTCGCCGGCGCGACGCTCTGCGCATTGGGGGTCGTTGGCCTGCTCTGGACTAGCGCAGCTAAGCAGAGCCTGGGAACGCTTGCTGGCGACGCGATGTTCCTCGGTGCTTCGGCGCTCGGCGCGCTCTACGTGCTGCAGCTGCGCACGTGGCGGGTGAATGCCATGCAGGCTGCCGCGATTGTCACCGTCTACTCGGCGCTCGTCGTCGTGCCTTGGTATCTATGGACTGCGCGCGAGTCACTATGGCGCGTGCCAGCGCTCGACTTGCTGTGGCAGACGCTGTGGCAAGGGGTGCTTATCGGCTGCGTGGCGCTCGTTGCCCTTAACCATGCGATCTCACGTCTCGGCGCGGAGCGCTCGAGCGCGCTAGTCGCGCTCGTGCCTGTCCTTAGCGCGATGCTTGCGCTTGTGTTCGTCGGCGAAGTCCCGTCGGCGGGCGAAGTGGCGGCAATCATCGCCATTTCGACCGGCGTTTCGCTGGGCGCCTCGCGCGGCTACGACGGTAGTCCGGCCTCGATCAGCGCGCCGATGAAGCGCCCCGCTTGAGGGCTGTCACGGCCGGGATAGCGCTCTTGCAGCACCTGCGCAGTAAGCCGCGGCTCGAGCTCGCGTAACCTCTGCATTGCTTCACGTCCCTCCGCAGTTCGGCCCGAAAGGACAAGGGCGGCGGCGAGGGTGCGCAACGTCGGCGTGTGCAGGCGGTTCTCGCGCAGCGAGCGCATCGATAGCTCGATCGCGCGGTCGTAGCGCTCGGCGACCAGGTTCGCCATGCCGGCGAGCGAATTGAAGTAATACATCATCGGATCAAGCGGCGAGAGCGAGAGTGCTTGATCGGCGCAGCGCACGGCTTCGGCGCCGCGCCCGCGCCAGGCATGCGTTATCGCGCTATGCAACCAGGCGAGCGGCTCATTTGGGTTGGCAGCGAGTGCCTGCGCGAGGCGCTGCTCGGCTGCATCGAGATCGTGACGCGACCATGCCGCGACCAGAGCAAAGATAGCAAGTGCGAGCGCGTCCTCGTCATCGCATTCGAGCGCACGCTCAGCGCAGCGCATCGCAGCACTGAAATCCTCCGGCGGCTCGCCGCTCGCCCCGAGAGCAACGCGGATCACGTGCCATTTGGCAAGCCAGGCATGCGGCGCCGGTGAGACCGGATTGCGCTCGATCGCCGTGGCGAACGCCTGGCGCGCCAGCATGAAATCCTCGGGCGTCAGCCGGTGCATCAGCTCGATGCCGCGCAGGGTCATGCCGTAGGCGTCGAGCTCCTCGAAGCTGGTAATGCGGGCGCGGCGCAGCTCGACCGAGCGCACCACCGGCGTAACGCTCTGCACCACTTTGCGCGCGAGCTCGCCCTGCATGGCGAATACGTCGGCAAGGTCGCCCGCGAAGCGCTCGCTCCAGACGATGCTGCCGTCGCGCGTGTCGGCGAGCTCCGCCATCAGGAGCGCGCGCTCCTCGGCGGCCTGTACGCTGCCGGAGAGCACATACTGCACGCCCAGCATCTCGCCGATGGCACGCACACCGAGCGGCGCTCGGCGAAACGCCATCGAGGAAAGGCGCGAGGTGACGAAGAAATCGGCCACCCGCGACAGCGCAGCAATGGTCTCGTCGGCGAGTCCGTCGCCGATGAAGGCAAGGCGCGTGTCGTCCGTGCGAAGCTGGAACGGGATGATGGCGACCGACGGCCGGCCGTGCGCGCGCACCGCAGCGCTCGGCGTCGCCGCCTCGGCGTGCGCAGCCGGCCAAAGCCGGAATGCCCGCTCGGTGCGGCTGCGGTTGCGTAGACGCTGCTCGCCCAGGTCCTCGACCGACGCGTCCACTCCGCTGGTAAGCTGGTCACGCACCGCAGCCGAGACGATGGTCTCGCCCGCATTGGCAAGCTCGGCGAGGCGCGCGGCGACATTGACCCCGTCGCCCAGCACATTGAACGTCTCGACGATGACATCCGCGACGTGGATGCCGACTCGCAGCCCGAGCGGCTGCGCTTTGCTGCGTGCGTTTGAGCGCGCGAGTTCCTGGTGCAGCTCGAAGGCACAGCGCACGGCCTGCACGGCGTCGGTGAATTCGGCCAGAAAGCCATCGCTCACGGTGCGCGAGAGACTGCGGCCGGCATGCGTCGGGATGATCTCCGCGGTGGCGTGAGCGAAAAACGTGCGCCAGCGCCCGAGCGTGCGCTCCTCGTCGCGCTCCATCAGCCCGGCGGCATCGATGACGTCGGCCACCAGTACGGCGCGGCGCAGGCGCTGCGCGCCCCAGGTGGCGATGTCGCGCAACTCCTCCTCGGGCGCCGCTGACGCCGACGCCTGCTCTGCCACCGGGCCGCCGGCGAGCCGCTGCAATGCCGCGACATCGTGCAGCACCAGCGCGCGCCGGCCTTGGCGCTCGACCAGTCCCTGCCGCGCAAGACGCGAAAGCTCGCGCGTCACCTCCGAGCGTCCCGTGCCGACGCGGTCTGCAATCTCCCGATGGCTCGGAGCGCGTTCGATGCGCACGCTGTTGTCGACGATGCCGGCGGCGTACGCCATGCGCATGAGCTCGCCCAGCACGCGGTCGCCCACGCGCCGCGCGCCGAGCTCGAGCAGCCGCGCCGCGAGTTCGCGCACCGAGCCGGTGAGTCGCCGCAGCAAGCGCTCGCGCACCGAGGGATGGTTGGCGAGGATCGCCCGGAATGCA
>DASQIG010000266.1:0-11212 GCA_035631735.1 Burkholderiales bacterium
GTTGAGCTGCAGATCTTCAAGACCGTCGCCGAGCAGGGCGGCATCACCCGGGCGGCCGCCGCGCTGCACCGCGTGCAGTCGAACGTCACCACTCGCGTGAAGCAGCTCGAGCAGCGCCTCGGCACCAAGCTGTTTCACCGCCAGGGCCGCCGCCTGGTGCTGTCTTCCGAAGGCAGGGTGCTGCTCGATTACGCCGACCGCATGCTGCGCCTGTCGAGCGAGGCGCAGGCGGCGCTGAAGGGCCACGCGCCGCACGGCCTGTTCAAGCTCGGCACGCTCGAGAGCACCGCAGCGACCCGCCTGCCGCCGCTGCTCGCGCGCTATCACCGCCGTTATCCCGCGGTGAGACTCGAGCTCAGCACCGGCACGAGCGGCGCGCTGGTCGACCGCGTGCTGCGCGGCGAGATCGAGGCGGCATTCGTCGCCGAGCCGTTCAGCTCGAAAACCCTGGAGACGGTGCATGCCTTCACCGAGGAGCTCGTGCTGATTACGCCGAAGAGCCATGCGCCGGTCAGCTCGCCCGCGGACATCGATCAGCGCGTGATCCTCGCCTTCACCACCGGCTGCTCGTACCGCCGGCGGCTGGAAGCGTGGCTCGGACGCTCGAGCGTCGTCGCCGAGCGCATCATGGAGTACGGCTCGTATCACGCCATCGCGGCGTGCGTCGCCGCGGGCAGCGGCATCGCGGTGGTGCCCAAGTCGGTGTTGCGCACAACCGGTGTCGAAGGCCAGGTCGCGGTGCACCCGCTGCCGCCGAAGGTCGCCCATGCCCGCACGATGCTGGTCTGGCGGCACGGCCACACCTCGGCGCCGCTCGCCGCGCTGCGTGCAGAGCTGCGTTGAGAATCTATGGCGTCGACTTCACCTGCGCGCCGCGGCGCGCGAAGCCGATCACCGCGGCTGTCGGGCTGCTAAAGAACCGCGCGCTGCGCGTCGAAGAGATTGAGCGGCTCGAGTCGTTCAGCGAATTCGAGCGGCTGCTGGCGCGTCCCGGCCCGTGGGTCGGCGGCTTCGATTTTCCGTTCGGCCTGCCGCGCGAGCTGGTGCGCGATCTCGGCTGGCCAGCGGCGTGGGCCGAGCTCGTCGCCCACTGCGCCGCGTTCGAGCGCGGCAAGTTTCGCGAGCTGCTCGACGCCTATCGCGCCTCGCGGCCCGTCGGCACAAAATATGCGCACCGCGCGACCGACTATCCGGCCGGTTCCTCGAGCCCGATGAAGCTCGTCAATCCGCCGGTGGCGCTCATGTTCCACGAAGGCGCGCCTCGGCTGCTCGCGGCCGGGGTGCACCTGCCGGCGCTCGCCGAAGGCGACCCGCGGCGCGTCGCGCTCGAGGCGTACCCGGGCCTGCTGGTACGCAAGCACCTCGGCATCCGCGAGTCGTACAAGAGCGATACGCGACGCGAGCAGACGAGCGCGCGCCGGGCGGCGCGGCGCCGCGTGATGGCCGCGCTCGAGGCCGGCAGGCCGCTCGGCATTGCGCTGCGCCTCGGGCGCGCGCTCGCGAAGCTGATCGTCGCCGATGGCGCGGGAGACCTGCTCGATGCGGTGATCTGCGCGGTCCAGGGCGCGTGGGCCGCGACCCGCCCGGCGTACGGCATCCCGGCGAGCGCGCCGGCCGGCGAAGGCTGGATCGTTACCGCTTAGCGGGCGCGAGCTCGTAGCCCCGCGAGCGCATGCAGAAGTTCGCGAGGCGCTGCTCCTCCATCGTGCGGTCGTAGTACGGGTCGTAGAACGGACCGACCGGGTGGTAGAACGGGCCGCCGAACGCGTCGCGATAAATCCATGGCCCGAACGGCCGGTACCCCATGGAGTACGAACTCGCTTCCTGCCAGGCCTGCTGCTGGCAGAACTGCTGGTCGGCGGCGACCATCTCCGGCGTCGCGTCCGGCCGCACCCACTCCATCGGCGCGCACGCTGCACTAGCCAAGGCAACCGCTGCAAGCCAGATTCTTCGCATCTCCGCTTGGACCGCTAATATGCGCCGATGCTCACGCTGCAGCGCACCAAGAAGCTCCCCTCCTCTGCGTTACGCTAGCATACTGGATATACATCCACTCCTTTGACTGAAGCGATGGACCTGCGCGCCGCGCCGCTCGCGATCGTCGATCTGGAGACGACCGGTACGCGGCCGGCAGCCGACCGCGTCACCGAGATCGGCGTGCTGGAGGTGGAAGGCTTCGAAGTGGTCTCGGAATGGTCGACGCTCGTCAATCCCGGCGTCGCGGTACCTTCCGAGATCCAGGCACTGACGGGCATCACGCGCGAGATGCTCGCACAGGCGCCGCGCTTCGCCGAGCTCGCGCCCGAGCTGCACGAGCGGCTCGCCGGCCGCATTTTCATCGCCCATAACGCGCGCTTCGACTATACGTTCCTGCGGCGCGAGTTCGACCGCGCCGGGATCAAGTTCCATGCGCGCGCGCTCTGCGGCGTGAAGCTCGCGCGGCGGCTCTATCCGCGCGAGCGCGGTCACGATCTCGACAGCCTGATCCTGCGCCACGGCATCAGGTGCGAGGCGCGCCACCGCGCCCTGCCGGACGCGCAGGCGCTGTGGCAGTTCCTGCGCGTCGCGGCCGAGGAGCATGGCGATGAAGTGCTCACGGTCGCTGCGCGCCAGGTCGCGAAGGAGCCCGCGCTGCCGCCGCAGCTCGATCGCAGCGCGATCGACGCCATCCCGGAGGCGTCCGGCGTGTACCTCCTGTACGGCGAAAGCGGCCTGCCGCTCTACATCGGCAAGAGCCGCGCGATGCGCTCGCGCGTGCTGCAGCACTTCTATTCGAGCGCAGCCTGGCTGCAGGCGGTGCGCCGCATCGACTGGCGGCGCACCGTCGGGGAGCTCGGCGCGCTTCTCACCGAGGCACGGCTGGTAAAGCAGCTCGCGCCGCTCCACAACCGCCGGCTGCGGCGCCCCGAGGCGCCGTGCGGTTTCGTGTTCGACGGCAAGCGGCTGCGCCTCGCGGCGGCGGCCGAGATCGGCGCCGACACTCTGCCTTTTCTCTACGGCGTGTTCCGCACGCGCACGGCGGCGCGAGCGGCGCTGCGCACGCTCGCCGACGAACACCGGCTGTGCTTGCAGACGCTCGGATTTGACCTCAAGCGCCGGGGAAATTGCTTGCGCCACCAGCTCGGCCGTTGCGCCGGCGTCTGCGCGGGCAAGGAAAGTATCCACGCGCATCACGCGCGGCTTGCCGCCGCGCTCGCGACACTGCGCACGCCACAGTGGCCGTATGCCGGGCCGGTGGCGATCCTCGAGACCGATCCGGCGCGCGACGCCACTGAAGTGCATGCGGTGGACCGCTGGTGCTATCTCGGCGCGGCGCGCTGCGCGCCCGAAGTGGCCGAGCTGCTGGAAGAGCGGCCACGCTTCGACTACGACCACTACCGCATCCTCGCACGCTATCTCGGCAAAGGCGGCGCGCGGGTGGTGCCCCTCGCGCGAGCGCGAGTCCTTCCTTGCGAGCGATGCACTGCGAGCTCGTAGTCCCGGGGCTTTTCGCCGCGCCGAGCGCGGAGCGGCTGCCGGCGGCGGAGCTGCTGATCGCACGCGGCCGCTGCAGCGGCGGCGCGTCGCGCGGGCTCGAGGAATGGCTGCACGACGCGTTCGCGCTCGACGACGCGCCGCTCGCGGCGGGCGCGCTTACGCTGCTCGCCGGCGGCGGCGAACCCGCGGGTGATTCGTGGTCGCGCGCCGATCCGGTGCACCTGCGCTTGATGCGTGACCGCCTGGTGCTGGTGCCCGCCGCGGCGCTGCGCGTTACGAGCGGTGAAGCCGAAGCGTTTTGCGACGCGCTCAATCGCCATTTCGGCGAGCGGCTCAGGCTGCAGGTGATCGATGCCGAGCGCTGGGTAGCGCGCCTGACGACCGACCTCGCGCTTGGCGCGGCGCCGCCGCTGGCGCTCGCCGGGCGTGATGTCGCCCTGACCATGCCGGCCAACAGCACCGCCCATCAGCTCCTCAACGAAGCGCAGATGGTGCTGCATTCGCATCCGGTGAACGAAGCACGCGAAGCGCGCGGCGAGCCGGCGATCAACAGCATCTGGCTGTGGGGCGCCGGCCGCCTCGCGAGCCTCGAAGCGCCGCGCTGGCAGTCGGTGAGCGCGGCCGAGCCGCTCGCGCTCGGCCTCGCCCGTGCGGCGGGCGTACGCCATCGCGCGCTGCCCGCGAGCGGCGCGGCATGGCTCGATCGCATGCCGGAGGAAGGCCGCCACCTCGTGGTGCTCGACGCCTTGCGCGCACCGCTTGCGCTTTCGGAGACCGCCGATTACCACCAGGCCCTCGCGCGGCTCGAGCGCGACTGGTTCGCGCCGCTCCTCACCGCGCTGCGCGACGCCCGCGTCGGCATGGTCACGATCCACGTGCCCGACGCGGGCGAATGCGTAGCGTACGAGACCATCCGCGGCGACCTGCGGCGCTTCTGGCGCCGGCCGAAAGCACTCGAGCATTACGCGTGAAGATCATCGAGCGCCCTTACGAAGAAACCGCGCGCCGCACGCTCGAGGAGGCGGGCCTTCATCCGCTGCTCGCCAGGATCTACGCGGCGCGGCGCATCCGCAGCGCGGTGGAGCTCGCGTACCACCCCGCAGCGCTGCTCGCGCCTTCGCTGCTCAAGGGCATCGAGCACGCCGCGGCGCTGCTGGCCGACGCCATCGAGGCGGGCAGGCGCCTGCTGATCATCGCCGACTACGACGCCGACGGCGCCACTGCCTGCGCGGTCGGCATGCGCGCGCTGCGCCTTTTCGGCGCAAGCGTCGACTATCTCGTGCCCGATCGTTTCAAGCTGGGCTACGGGCTGTCGCCTGAATTGGTTGACCTGGCCGCGCAGCGCAAGCCCGACCTGCTGATTACCGTGGACAACGGCATCGCCAGCGTCGAAGGCGTGGCTCGCGCCCGCGCGCTCGGCATCGGCACGCTGATCACCGACCACCACCTGCCCGGCGCCGAGCTGCCGCAGGCCGATTGCATCGTGAATCCCAACCAGGCGGGCTGCGGCTTTCCCTCGAAGGCGCTCGCCGGCGTCGGCGTCATGTTCTACGTGATGATTGCGCTGCGCGCGGAGCTGAGAAAGCGCGCTTCGCCGAAGAGCGAAGTCCATCTCGGCGCGCTCACCGATCTCGTCGCGCTGGGCACCATCGCCGATGTGGTGCCGCTCGACGCGAACAACCGCAATCTCGTCGCCCAGGGACTGAAGCGCATCCGCGCGGGCCGCGCGCAGCCCGGGGTAAATGCGCTCCTGCGCGCCGCCGGCCGCAATCCCGCGGAAACCTCGAGCTTCGATCTCGGCTTCGTCGCCGGCCCGCG
The DNA here is from genome assembly GCA_035631735.1 of Burkholderiales bacterium. Classification (GTDB taxonomy): domain Bacteria; phylum Pseudomonadota; class Gammaproteobacteria; order Burkholderiales; family SG8-39; genus SCGC-AG-212-J23. The sequence goes on from DASQIG010000266.1 coordinate 5,296, forward strand.
CCTGAACGCCGCCGGGCGGCTCGCCGACATGAGCCTCGGCATCGAGTGCCTGATCGCCGAGGACGAGGCGCGCGCGGCAAACTGCGCGCAGGAGCTCGATCGCCTGAACCGCCAGCGGCGCGAGATCGAGGCAGGCATGCTCGAGCAGGCGCTCGAGAAGCTGAAAACCCTGGAAGCGCAAGCGCAGTCGGTGTTTTTCTCGCCCGATTGGCACGAGGGCGTGATCGGCATCCTCGCCTCGCGCCTGAAGGACCGCCTGCACCGGCCGGTCGTGTGCTTTGCGCGCGGCGCCGATGGCCGCTCGCTGAAAGGCTCCGGGAGATCGGTGCCCGGGTTGCACCTGCGCGACTGCCTCGATCTCATCGCGAAGCGCATCCCGGGCCTCATCGCGCGCTTCGGCGGACATGCGCAGGCGGCGGGACTCACCATCGCCGAAACGGAATATCCGCGCTTCGCCATCGCCTTCGAGCGGGCACTCGAGGAAACGCTGCCGGCCGCCGCGCGCGCGCGCACGGTGGAAACCGACGGCAGCCTGAGCCAGACTTACTACACGCTCGAGATCGCGCGCATGCTGGAAGACGGCATCTGGGGACAGGGCTTTCCGCAGCCCCTGTTCTGCGATACTTTCGCCGTGGAAAGCCAGCGCGTCGTCGGCGAGCGCCATTGCAAGCTCGTGCTCGCGAGGGACGGGCGGCGGCATGAAGCGATGCGCTTCGGCGCGCTCGACGTGCTGCCCGCGCGTATCCGCGCGGCCTACCGCCTGGCCGTCAACGAATACAACGGCCTGAGGTCCGTCCAGCTCAACCTGGAGCACGTCGAATCATGAAGCGCCTTGCCACCGCCATGCTGATGACAGCCACCGCCGCCCTCGCCGCCGATGTGCAGCCCGTCAAGGATGCCGGGCCCTACGTACCTTCGCCGCAAAGCGTGGTCTCCGACATGCTGCGCTACGCCGAAGTCGGGCCAAACGATTTCCTCATCGACCTCGGCTCGGGCGACGGGCGCATCGTGCTGACCGCGGCGAAGGTATTCGGCGCGCGCGGCTTCGGCGTCGAGATCAAGGAAGACCTGGTGAAGCGCGCCAACGACGCCGCGCAGAAGGAAGGCCTCGCCGACCGCGTCAAGTTCCTGAAGCAGGACCTCTTCAAGACCGATATCTCGCAGGCCACCGTCGTCACGATGTATCTGCTTCCGGATACGGTTAACCTGCTGAAGGACAAGTTCATCACGCAGCTCAAGCCCGGCACGCGCATCGTGTCGCACGACTATCCGCTCACCGGCTGGATCCCCGAGAAGTACTGGCAGATGGACCTCGAGGACAAGATCCAGATCAGCGGCGTCACCACGACGCTCATCTACCTCTACATCGTGCCGGCGAACGTGGCGGGCCGCTGGGAAGCGCACATGCCGCCGGCGATCAGCAAGCAGCCCGCCGCGCTCACGCTCAGGCAGCAGCTCACGCGCGTCTCCGGAAGCCTGCGGCTCGATGGCCGCGACGTGGCGCTCGAGGACGTGCGGCTGCGCGGCGATCAGCTGAGCTTTCGCCTCGTCGGCCACAAGGGCGCGTTCTCCGGCGTGGTCAGGGGTGGCGCCATCGAAGGCACGTTCGACGGCAAGATGCCCTGGACCGCCAGCCTGGGCGGATGAAAGTGCCGCCTACCACCGAAGGCGATGCCCTTGCGCTGCCCTATGGGCGCAGAAGATCCGCGTGGAGAAAATTTTATGCAGCGAAAACGCGTGAACTCCTCCAAGCTGCGCTCGGTCGGCTACGACGAAGCGACGCGCACGCTTGAAGTGGAAATGTCGAACGGCCAGGTCTACCAGTACGTCGGTGTCTATCCCGAGGTCTATCGCCGCTTCATGGCGGCGCCGAACCCCACCAGCTTCTTCGACGACAAGATCGCCGAAGAGTACACGCCCAAACCCGTAAAATAGGCCGACAAGCAGTCCAGCCAGGGAGGGTTGATGCGTGGCGCATTGAGCGCCCTGCTCGCTTGCGTGTGCATCTCCGCCGCTGCGACGTCGGTCGCGCCGGTGCCGCCGCTCGAAAGCGTCGGCCTGCGCTCGATCGCCGGCTGGCTGAAGGCGCACGGCACCGAGGGCTTCCTTGCCGCCGACGTCGCCGATGCCATCGGCATCCCGCACGGGTCGGGCGCGGAGCTGATCGCCGCGCGCCAGCGCGGGTTCCGCGATGCCGACGTGCTGCGCATCGCGCAGCTGCTCGACGGCGAATACCTGCTGTTCGTGGTGCAGGCGCCAGGCGAGGTGTACTTCTACCTTTCGACCGTGCGCGGCGGGCTGCGCAAGGCGCTGGTGGCGAGCCGCGCCACGGTGACGCCGCTCGAGGCGGCCGAGGCGGAATCTAATTTCGGGCGCGAAGTCCTCTATTGGGAACAGAAGGTAGCGCACTAGATGGAAGCGGAACGAATCAACCAGATTGCGAGCAGCCTCGCGGACCTGCAGGCGCGCTCGGCCGCGCTGCGGAGGTATCTTTGACTACGAGGCGAAGCAGAGCCGGCTCGCAGCGCTGAACCGGCAGCTCGAGGACCCGAAGCTGTGGGAGAACCCGCAGCGCGCGCAGGAGCTCGGCCGGGAAAAGAAGGCGCTGGAAGCGATCGTCGGCACGCTCGGCCGCGTCGGCAGCGGCCTCGCGGACGCGCAGGAGCTCTTCCAGCTCGCGCGCGCCGAAGGCGACGACGCCACCGTGCTGGGGGTCGCCGCAGATGTGGACAAGCTGGCGCAGGATGTCGCGGCGCTCGAGTTCCGCCGCATGTTCTCCAACCCGCTCGACCCGAACAACTGCTTCATCGACATCCAGGCGGGCTCGGGCGGCACGGAAGCGCAGGACTGGGCAGCGATGCTCGAGCGCATGTACCTCAAGTACTGCGACCGCAAGGGCTACCGCGCCGAGGTGCTCGAGCACACGCCGGGCGAAGTCGCCGGCATCAAGAGCGCCACGCTCAAGGTCACCGGCGACTATGCCTATGGACACTTGCGCACCGAGACCGGGGTCCATCGCCTGGTGCGCAAAAGCCCGTTCGACGCCAACGCGCGCCGGCACACGTCATTCGCGAGCGTGTTCGTCTACCCGGAGGTCGATGAATCGATCGAGGTGGACATCAACCCCGCGGATCTGCGCGTCGACGTCTATCGCGCCTCGGGCGCGGGCGGCCAGCACGTCAACAAGACCGAGTCCGCGGTGCGCATCACGCACCTGCCGACCGGCATCGTGGTGCAGAGCCAGAACGATCGCTCGCAGCACCGCAACCGCGCCGAGTGCATGGCGATGCTCAAGTCGCGGCTCTACGAATTCGAACTTCGCAAGCGCGTGGCCGAGCAGGACAAGCTCGCCGCGCAGAAGACCGACATCGAGTGGGGGCACCAGATCCGCTCGTACGTGCTCGACCAGTCGCGCATCAAGGACTTGCGCACCGGGGTCGAGAAGGGCGACACGCAGCGCGTGCTCGACGGCGATCTCGACGACTTCATCGAAGCAAGCCTCAAACAGGGAGTGTAGGGAACGATGCGCCCAATTCTCGCTCTGCTGCTCGTCGCTCATGGCGCGTGGGCCGTCGCGCAGTCCAATGACGCCGTGCGCGCGCAGGCGCGCGCCAACAAGGAGCCGCTGCTCGCCACGCTCAAGGATCTGGTTTCCATCGAGTCGGGCAGCCGGGACAGCGCCGGGCTCGCAAGACTCGCCGCGCTGGTGGCCGCGCGCTTCAAGCAGCTCGGCGCCGAGGTCGAGCTGGTCGAGCCGGCGGAGGTCTACAAGATGGAAGATACGCCGCCCAGCATCGGCAGGATCGTGCGCGCGACCTTCCGTGGCAGGGGTACGAAGAAGCTCCTCCTGATTGGGCACATGGATACGGTGTATCTCACCGGCATGCTGGCGAAGCAGCCGTTTCGCCTCGACGGCGACCGCGCCTACGGCCTCGGCATCTCGGACGACAAGCAAGGCATCGCGCTGATCCTGCACACGGCCGCCATGCTCCGCTCGCTCGGCTTCAACGACTATGGCACGCTCACGGCGCTGATCAACGCGGACGAGGAGCTGAGCTCGCCGGGCTCGCGCGCGCTCCTCACGCGCCTGGGCAGGGAGCACGACGCGACGCTCTCGTTCGAGGCCTCGCGCGCCGACTCCGACAAGCTTGCGCTCGCCACCGCCGGCATCGCGTCGGTGGTGCTGCGCGTGCGCGGCAAGGCGTCGCATGCCGGGAGCGCACCCGAGCGCGGGGTGAACGCGCTCTACGAGCTGTCGCACCAGATCCTGCAGATGCGCGATCTCTCGAACCCCGCGACCGGCGTCAAGCTGAACTGGACCGTGTCGCACGCCGGCACGAACCGCAACGTCATTCCGGCGTACGCCGAGGCCACGGCCGACGTGCGCGTGCTGCGCGTCGCGGACTACGACGGCGTCGAGCGCGCGGTGCGCGAGCGCATCAAGCGCCAGCTCGTGCCCGAGGCGAAGGTCGAGATGCTGTTCGAGCGCCGGCGGCCGCCGCTCGAAGCTTCGGATGCTGCCATCCTCCTGGCGCAGCATGCGCAGTCGATCTACCGCGAGCTCGGCATGGACCTCGCCGTGGACAGCGTCGCCGAAGGCGGGGGTACCGATGCGGCGTTCGCCGCACTGCAGACAAAGAGCGCGGTGCTCGAGCGCTTCGGCCTGCGCGGCTACGGCGCGCACTCCAACGAGGACGAATACGTGCTGGTCTCGTCGATCGAGCCGCGCCTTTACCTTGCCACGCGGCTGGTCATGGATCTCTCGCGCAACAAGGTGCGCTAGAGCATGGAAGAAGAAAACAAGCTCATCGACGAACGTCGCGAGAAGCTGAAGGCGCTGCGCGCCGCCGGGCAGGCCTATCCCAACGATTTCCGGCGCAAGGATCTCGCCGCCGAGCTGCACCAGCGCTATGGGGCGCTCGGCAAGGAGCAGCTGGAGACGCAGAAGCCGGCTGCGGCGGTGGCCGGCCGCATGATGCTGAAGCGCGTCATGGGCAAGGCAAGCTTCGCGACGCTCCAGGACGGCACGGGCCGCATCCAGGTCTACATCACGCAGGACGCGCCCGGCTACGAGGCCTTCAAGCACTGGGATCTTGGCGACATCGTCGGCGCCGAAGGCAGCGTTTTTAAAACGATGAAAGGCGAGCTGACCGTCAACGCGCGCGCCATTCGCTTGCTGGCAAAGGCGCTGCGCCCGCTGCCGGAGAAGTTCCACGGCCTCGCCGACCAGGAGCTGCGCTACCGGCAGCGCTACCTCGACCTGATCGTCACCCCCGATGCCAAGGACGTCTTCCTGACGCGCAGCAGGGTGATCCAGTCCATGCGCGACGTGCTGCGCGCCGAAGGCTATCTGGAAGTCGAGACGCCGATGATGCAGCCGATCCCCGGCGGCGCCGCGGCGCGCCCGTTCATGACGCACCACAACGCGCTCGACATAGACCTCTACCTGCGCATCGCGCCGGAGCTCTATCTCAAGCGCCTGGTCGTTGGCGGCATGGAGCGCGTTTTCGAGATCAACCGCAACTTCCGCAACGAGGGCATCTCCACGCGCCACAACCCCGAGTTCACGATGCTCGAGTGCTACGCCGCGTACGAGGACTGGCAGTACATGATGGCGCTCACCGAGCGCCTGGTGCGCGCGGCGACGGCGAAACACGTCGTCGAGTACCAGGGAAAGAAAATCGACATCGCGAAGCCGTTTGCGCGCCTGTCCATCGCCGAGGCGCTGCGTCAGCAGGGCGTGCAAGGCGACCTGCGCGACCGCGCACTGCTCTCAAAGGAGCTCACCCGGCATGGCGTAGAGCACGCGAAGCAGCAGGGCTGGGGCGCGCTGCAGCTCATGCTGTTCGAGAGCGTCGCCGAAAGGCACCTGATCCAGCCGACCTTCCTCACCGACTTCCCGGCGGAGGTGTGGCCC
>DASQIG010000267.1:0-3213 GCA_035631735.1 Burkholderiales bacterium
GCGCGCGCCGTTCGTCGACGTCGTCTTCGGCCCGCAGACGCTCCACCGGCTGCCGCAGCTCCTCGAGCGGCGCCGTGCCACCGGCATGCCCCAGGTCGACATCAGCTTCCCGCTCATCGAGAAGTTCGACAGCCTGCCGCCGCCGCACACCGCAGGCGCGCGCGCCTATGTCTCGATCATGGAGGGCTGCAGCAAGTACTGCAGCTTCTGCGTCGTGCCCTACACGCGCGGCGAGGAAGTGTCGCGCCCGTTTGCCGATGTGCTCCGCGAAATCGCAGCGCTTGCGGCCCAGGGCGTGAAGGAAGTGACGCTCCTCGGCCAGAACGTGAACGCCTGGCGCCACGACATTGCAGGCCGCGCCGCAGACTTCGCAGAGCTGCTCGCGTTCGTTTGCGAAATCCCGGGCCTCGAGCGGGTGCGCTACACCACTTCCCATCCGCGCGAGTTCACGCAGCGCCTGATCGACGCGCATGCGGCGCTCCCCAAGCTCGCGCCGCACGTGCATCTGCCGGTGCAATCGGGCTCCGATCGCGTGCTGGCCGCCATGAAGCGCGGCTATACGGCGCTTGAATATCGCTCGATCATCCGGCGGCTGCGGCGCGCACGGCCGGCAATCAGCGTGACGTCGGATTTCATCGTCGGCTTCCCGGGCGAGACGCAGGCCGATTTCGACGCGACGCTAGGGCTCGCGCGCGAGCTCGAGCTCGACGATTCCTACTGCTTCGTCTACAGCCCGCGTCCCGGCACGCCCGCGGCCGAGCTGCCGGACGCGCTGCCGCAGGAGGAGAAGCTCGCGCGCCTGCAGCGGCTGCAAGCGCAGATCCAGTCGCAGGCCGACGCGATTGCCGAGCGCATGGTGGGCACTGTGCAGCGCGTGCTGGTCGAAGGTGTTTCCAAAAAGAGAACCGATGAGCTCGCCGCGCGCACCGGCAACAACCGCGTCGTCAACTTCGCCGACAGCGCCGAGCTGATCGATCGCTTCGTCGACGTGCGCATCACCGGCCGCGCGGCACATTCTCTGCGCGGCGCACGGGTGGAATGAGCACCAAGCCCGTCGAGGTGCGCCTCGACCCGGTGGACAACCAGCGGCTCGCGCGCCTGTGCGGCGCGCTCGATGAAAACCTGCGGCAGATCGAATCGGCGCTCGACGTGACGATCGCGCGCCGCGGCGCGAAGTTCACCGTGCGCGGCGAGCAGGCCGAGCGGGCGGCGCAGGCGCTCAGCCACTTCTACGACCGCGCTACCAGCGAGCTTACGCTCGACGACGTGCAGCTTGGCCTCGCCGAGCTGTCCAAGAACGTCGCACCGAAGACCGAAGGCCCGCAGCTCATCACGCGGCGCCCGGACCTGCACGGCCGCACGCCGCACCAGGTGCAGTACATCGAGCACATCCTCGCGCACGACCTCACCTTCGGCATCGGGCCCGCCGGCACGGGAAAGACCTACCTCGCGGTGGCCTGCGCGGTCGATGCGCTCGAGCGCGACAAGGTGAAGCGCATCGTGCTCGCGCGGCCGGCGGTGGAGGCGGGTGAGCGCCTCGGGTTCCTGCCCGGCGACCTCGCGCAGAAGGTGGATCCGTATCTGCGCCCGTTGTACGACGCGCTGTTCGACCTGATGGGCTTCGACAAGACCGGCAAGCTCCTCGAGCGCGGCACGATCGAGCTCGCGCCGCTCGCCTACATGCGCGGCCGCACGCTCAACCACGCTTTCATCATCCTCGACGAAGCGCAGAACACCACGCCCGAGCAGATGAAGATGTTCCTCACGCGCATCGGCTTCGGCGCGAAGGCGGTGGTGAACGGCGACGTCACGCAGATCGATCTGGCGCGCGGGCAGAAGAGCGGCCTGATCGAGGGGCGCCGTATCCTGAGCGCCGTGCGCGGCATCGCGTTCACCGAGTTCACCGCCCAGGACGTGGTGCGCCATCCGCTGGTGGCGCGCATCATCGATGCCTACGACGCCTCGACGGCCGAGGAATAGCGTCAGCGTCCAGTTTGCAGTGCCGCGCCGCGGCGTGCCGGCGGCAGCGGCGCTCGCGCGCTGGGCAAGAGCCGCGCGGCCGGTGCGGCCGCTCACCGTGCGCGTCGTCGGCGCGCGCGAAGGGCGCGCGCTCAACCGGCGCTTCCGGCGGCGCGATGCGGCGACCAATGTGCTCAGCTTCGCCTACGGCGGCGAGGGCGATATCGTGCTCTGCCATCCGGTGGTGGCGCGCGAAGCGCGCGAGCAAGGCAAGACGGTGCGCGCGCACTACGCACATCTCGTGGTGCACGGCGTGCTGCACTTGCGCGGCTATCTGCACGGCGACAGGCGCGGCGCGCGGCGCATGGAGGCGCGCGAAATCCGCATCCTGCGCCGCCTCGGCTTTGGCGATCCCTACACGGTAGAATCATCGCGGCCGGCATGAACGATCCCGCGCGCCCCAGCCTGCTCGAGCGCCTGTCCGCGCTCCTCATGCGCGAGCCGAGCGACCGCGACCAGCTGGTCGAGCTCCTGCGCTCGGCCTACTCGCGCAACCTGCTCGACGCCGACGCGCTCTCGATCATCGAGGGCGCCCTCAACGTCTCCGAGATGCAGGTGCGCGACATCATGATCCCGCGCGCGCAGGTCGACTTCATCGACATCAACGAGCCGGTGGAGAGCTTCATCCCGCGCATCATCGCCACCGCGCACTCGCGCTTCCCGGTGATCGACCAGAACCGCGACGACGTGATCGGCATCCTCCTCGCCAAGGATCTGCTGCGCCACTATGCGGGCGAGGAAGAGTTCAACGTGCGCGAGATGCTGCGCCCCGCGGTGTTCGTGCCCGAGGCGAAGCGTCTCAATGTGCTGCTGCGCGAGTTCCGCGCCAGCCGCAACCACATGGCGATCGTCGTCGACGAGTATGGCGGCGTCGCCGGCCTCATCACGATCGAAGATGTGCTCGAGCAGATCGTGGGCGAGATCGAGGACGAGTACGACTTCGACGAAGCCTCCGATAACATCATCCCCGAGCCGGGCGGGCGCTTCCGCGTCAAGGCGCTCACGCAGATCGCCGACCTCAACGCCGCCTTCGGCACGCGCTTCTCCGACGAGACCGCCGACACCGTGGGCGGCCTGGTCATCGCGCACCTCGGGCGCCTGCCCAAGCGCGGCGAGACGATCACCACCGAAGGCCTGCGCTTCCAGGTGCTGCGCGCCGACAGCCGGCGCGTCTACACGCTGCTCGTCGACAAG
>DASQIG010000268.1:0-19737 GCA_035631735.1 Burkholderiales bacterium
GCGCCGGAATGATCCTGTCGGTCTCGCGCAGGATCTCCTTCACGTTCTGCACGACGGAGTCCCACAGGTTGTTCTGCGCCGTGACGTCGATCGTCGAGGTGGCGCCGGTCGCGTTTGGGGTACCGGACTGCGCCGTGCCGAACTGCGTCGAGGCGGTGGACTGCATCTTCACGTTGCGCGCCGCGCTCAGATAATCAATCTTGTAGGCCCGCAGGAAAGGCGAGTCGCGCATTACGACGAGCGTGTCGCCGTCGAGCTCGTAGCGCATGTCGACCTGCCGCGCGATGCGTGTGAGCAGTTGCGGCAGCGTCTGGTCGACGGCATTAAGCGTCACGCTGCCGGTGAGGTTCGGGTCGATGTCGATCTGCAGCCTCGCGTCGCGCGCGAGCGCGAACAGCAGCTCCTGCGCGCGCACGTTGTTCACGACCACGCTGTAGGTCTCGGGGCGCGCCGTCGGCTTGGGCTTTGGCAGCATGGGCGTCACCTGCACGGGCGGCGGTATCGCGCCCGTGGTGCTTGCCGCGTCGGCGCGCAGGTGATTGGCGGCGGGTTTGATAGGTGCCTGGCCGCAGCCGGCGAGCACGCACGGCACGAGCACGATCACTACCGAATTTCCCCACTTCATCGGCGCGCCACTTCCTCCCGGCCCGAAGGATAACACGGACGCGATCTTAGGAAAGTGGCGTAAGCGCCTGTCGCGCAGGCGTTTTCCGCTTCTTACATTTGTGCCCGCAGGTCGCCGAAGCGCCGCGGCGCGACGCGAAATGCCTGCTGGTATTTCGGCGGCAAGCGGGTGAGGGCGTCGCGCGCCTCGCGCTCGGTCTGGAACGTGCCGTAAATCACACGCAGCCGCGTGTTTCGCGGCCCCGCCACCGGGATGAGGAACACTTCCGAGATGGACACCAGATCGCGCGCGCGCAGCAGAAAACGCTCCATGCGCGCGGCTTCGCTGTTTTCCGTGACAAAAAGCTCAAGCGCATAGCGCTCGTCGGGCGCCGAGTCGAGCAGCTCGCGGGTCGCCGCCAGCCGCTCCGACAGCAGCTTGTAGCCGCCGGTGGCGTAGGCTTGGAGGCGACGGCGCTGGTTTTGCGAAAGCAGCGAATCGCTCGACGGCGCCGGCACCGCATCCATTGCGGCTATCGCATCGAGCTGCTCCTCTAAATCCAGCTGGGCTTCCAAGTCCTGCGCCGCCACTGGAGTAGCGGGTACTCGCTTTACCGGTGGCGCGACTCGCGCCTGAACTGCGGGGACTTGTGCGCTCACGAGGAGCCATTGGATGGCGGCTCCGAGAACGAGTCCCAAGGCGAGGCCGCCGACGGCGAGGCCGAGCGGCCGCCATGCACGGTGCCCCGCCGCCGCGGCGAATTCCGAGTCGGCGACGGCGGCCTTGGCGTGACGCTCGGTGATCGCGTGAGCGGCCTCGCTGTAGGCTGCGAGCAGCGACTTGTCGGCGAGGATGTTGATGCGTCGCGTGAGGCCGCCCGAGGCGCGCGCGATGCGGTTCGCGGCACGCGGCGCAAACACATCCGGGCCGCGATAGCCGGCCGCGCGCATGCGGAAGGCGAGGTATTTCGCCACCTCGGCGGCGGCGAGCGGACGCATGCGGAAGCCGTGCGTGATGCGATCGCGGAGTTGGCGCAGCGACGGCTTGGCGAGCGTTGCATCGAGCTCCGGCTGCCCGAAGAGCACGATCTGCAGCAGCTTATGGCGGCTCGATTCGAGGTTGGAAAGCAGCCGCACCTGCTCGAGGGTGTCCTCGGGCATCACGTGCGCCTCGTCGATCAGAATCACTACGCGCCGGCCCGCGCCGTAGAGCTTGATCAGGTGCGCCTGCAGCTCGCGCAGCGCAATGCTGCGGCGTTCCGAAAGCTTGAGCTCGAGATCGTCGGCGATGGCATGCAGGATCTCGTCGCGCGCGAGCGACGGCGTGGCGAGATAGATGGTCTCCACCTCGGGTGGCAGCCGCTCCATCAGCATGCGGCAAAGCATGGTCTTGCCGCTGCCCACCTCGCCCGACAGCTTGACGATGCCCTCGTCATGCAGCACCGCATAGGCGAGCGCTTCGAGGGTCGCGCCGCGCTCGGCACCGTCGAAGAAAAAATCGGTGTGCGGCGTGATGCGAAAAGGCGGCTCGTCGAGGCCGAAATGCTCCAGATACAGCGCCACGGCTATTTCTCTTCTGCCGAGCTCATCCGGCTGTAGAGCGTGGTGCGGTTGATGCCCAGGAGCTTCGCCGCCTGGCTGACGTTGCCGCGCGTCAGGCGCAGGGCCGCCTCGATGTAGCCGCGTTCCCAGGCCCTGAGCGTCTGGTCGAGGTTGAAGCCGGCCGCGCGCTCGAGCTGGCGCAGCGCCTGCTCGGTAATCGCCGCCGGCCCCTGCGCGCCGGGCGTGATCGCCGGCGCCTCGAGATCGAGCTCCGGCTCGAGCTCGGCGCGCGACAGCCGCTGCCCCGGGTACTTGGTGGCGAGGCGAATCACGATATTGCGCAGCTCGCGCACGTTGCCCGGGAAGTCGTACTGCTGCCAGCGGGCGGCCGCATCGGCGTCGAGCTCGAAGGGCTGCACGCCCGATTGCTCGGCCGCCAGCCGCCGGAAATGCTCGAGCAGCAGCAGCCTGTCGCCGTCCATGTCGCGCAACGGCGGCACGACCAGCGTGAACACCGACAAGCGGTGGTACAGGTCGGCGCGAAAGCCGCCCTTCTTCACCTCGCGGCGCAGGTCGCGGTTGGTCGCCGCGATGACCCGGCAGCGCGCCGAGCGCCGTTGCGTCTCGCCGACTCGCTGGTACTCGCCGTTTTCCAGCACGCGCAGCAGCTTCGCCTGCAGGTCGACCGGCAGCTCGCCGATCTCGTCGAGCAGCAGCGTGCCGTCACCGGCGTCCTCGAAATAGCCCGATTTGTTGCTCGCGGCGCCGGTGAAGGCGCCTTTCACGTAGCCAAACAGCGTCGGCTCGACCAGCGTCGGCGCGATCGCCGCGCAATTGAGCGTGAGATAAGGCCGCTGGGCGCGCGGCGAGAGCCGATGGAGGCTCCTCGCCGCCATCTCCTTGCCGCTGCCCGATTCGCCCTCGATCAGCACCGGATAGGGCGCCGGGGCGAACTGCGCAATCTGGCTTTTCAACTTGGCGAGCGCCGGGCTTTCGCCGATGAGCGCCACGTCGCTGCCCGCCGGGGCCGTCAGGGCGCGCGCGAGCAGGCGCTTCAGGTGCACCGGATCGCTCGGCTTGGCGACGAACTCCCAGGCGCCCAGCGCCCGCGCATGGCGCGCATTGGCGGCGTCGTTTTGCCCCGAGAGCACGAAGATCTTCATCTGCGGTGCGTGCGCCAGCAGATCGGCGATCAGCTGGAAGCCCTCGTCAGGGGCGTGCGGCGTCGGCGGCAGGCCGAGGTCGACGAGCGCGAGCGGCGGCGGCGCGTCGAGCCGGCGCACCAGCTCGATGGCGGCGGCGCGTGAAGCGCAGGCCTGCACGGCGTATTCGGCGCCGAGCGCGAAGGTCAGCGCCTCGGCGATGAGCGGGTCGTCGTCGACCAGCAGCAGCGCCGCGCGCGCCTGCGCGAGGCGCTCAGGCGTGGAGCGCAAGTTGGTCATCGCGGAGGCATCGCATGAAGGCGCGCTCGAGGCTCTGCTCGCCGTAGCGCTGGCAAAGCGCCCGCGGGCTGCCGCGAAAGCGCAGCCGGGCGCGCTCGAGAACAGCGATCGACGAGCACAGCTCGTCCACGTCGGCGAGCACGTGCGATGTAAAGAACAGGGTGCGGCCCTCCCGGCGCAAGCGGCTCAGCACCGATTTCACCGCCACCCGCGCGGCAGGGTCAAGCCCGCTCATCGGCTCGTCGAGCACGTAGAGCTCGCGCTCGAGGGAAAGCGCGGCCGCGAGGCCGAGCTTCTGCGTCATGCCCTTGGAGAGCGTACGCACGGGTCGCTCGAGCGCCGCCGGTTCGAGCTCCAGCTCGGCAATCAGGGCGCGGGTGCGCGCCTCGTCGTAGCTCGCGCGGCCGAGCGCCGCGAGCGTGCGCAGGAATTCGCGTCCGCTCAGGTAATGCGGCGGCATGAAGCGCTCGGGCAGGTACGACAAGCGCAGACGGCTCGGCGCTTCGCGCGCCGAAACGCCGAAGATCTCGATACGGCCCTGGTCGCACGCGGTGAGATCGAGCAGGCAGCGCATGAGCGTCGTTTTGCCGGCGCCGTTCGCGCCGACCAGGCCGAAGGCTTCGCGTTGCGCGATGCTGAGATCGACATTGTCGAGCGCGACCAGCGCGCCGTAACGCTTGACAAGCGCTTCGATGCGCACCGCGGGCTGCATCGCAGTCTCCAAATGCGCGGCTCCCTCCGCCATGCGCGGTAATATTACGCCGTGCAGCAATCCCCCGCCGCGCAGCCGATCGTCGAGATTCGCAAGCTTTCGTTCGGTTATGACCGCTCGCGCCCGGTGCTGCGCGACATCAACTTGCAGATCCCGCGCGGCTCGGTCGTCGGCATCATGGGCCAGTCCGGATGCGGCAAGACGACCCTGCTGCGCGTCATCATGGGCGCGCTGCGCCCGAGCGCCGGCGAGGCGCACGTGCTCGGCCACACCACCAATAGCCTCGACGGCGATGGCCTCTACGCCATGCGCCGCAAGATGGGCATGCTGTTCCAGTTCGGCGCGCTCTTCACCGACCTGTCGGTCTACGAGAACGTGGCGTTTCCGCTGCGCGAGCACGCCGCGCTGCCCGATGAGCTGCTGAACGATCTGGTGATGATGAAGCTGCAGGCGGTCGGCCTGCGCGGCGCGGCGCATCTCGCGCCGACCGAGCTTTCCGGAGGCATGGCGCGCCGCGTGGCGCTCGCGCGCTCGATCGCGCTCGACCCGCAGCTGATCCTCTACGACGAGCCGTTCACCGGCCTCGATCCGATCTCGTTCGGCGTCATCGTGCGGCTGATCCGCGAGCTCAACGACTCGCTCGGCGCGACCTCCGTCATCGTTACGCACGACGTGCAGGAAGCGCTGCGCGTGGTCGATTACGTCTACTTCATGGCCGCCGGCCGCGTCATCGCGCAGGGCCGGCCCGACGAGATCCGCCGTAGCGACGAGCCCTTCGTGCGCCAGTTCGTGAACGGCAGCTCGGAAGGACCGGTGCCGTTTCATTACCCGGCGCCGGGCTACGACGCCGACCTCGAGCTCGCGGCGCCCGAGCCGCAGGCGAGCCACTAGGAATGCGGGTAGCCGACGTGCGCGCGCGTCTCGAGCGCCTGGGCTCCGGCGTGACCTTCCACGTGCTGCGCCTGGGATTCGCGAGCCGCTTCCTCGCCCATCTGGTGGTGCATTCGGGCACCGCGCTGCGGCGCTTCCGGCTCACCACCGCCGAGATCTACTTCGCGGGCGTGCTGTCGCTCATCATCATCCTGGTCTCCGGCATGTTCGTCGGCATGGTGCTTGCGCTGCAGGGCTACGAGACGCTGCAGCGCTTCGGCGCCTCCGAGTCGCTTGGCGTGCTGGTGGCGCTGTCGCTGGTGCGCGAGCTCGGCCCGGTGGTCGCGGGGCTGCTCTTTGCGAGCCGCGCCGGGTCCGCCATTACGGCGGAAATTGGGCTGATGAAAGCCACCGAACAGCTCTCGGCGATGGAGATGATGGCGGTCGATCCGATCGCGCGCGTGGTGGCGCCGCGCTTCTGGGGCGGCGTGATCTCGATGCCGCTGCTCGCCGCGCTGTTCTCGGCGATGGGCATCTTCGGCGGCTATGTCGTCGGCGTGCAGCTGATCGGCGTCGACGCCGGCGCCTTCTGGTCGCAGATGCAGGCAGCGGTCGATGTGCGCAACGACATCCTGAACGGCGTCATCAAGAGCCTGGTCTTCGGCATCGCCGTCACCTGGATCGCGGTGTTCGAGGGCTACGACGCCCCGCCCACCGCCGAGGGCGTTTCCCGCGCGACGACCCGCACCGTCGTCACCTCGTCGCTCGCGATCCTGTTCCTGGATTTCATCCTGACCGCGCTGATGTTCACCGGAGGCAACCACCAATGAATCGCTCAACCATCGACCTGTGGGTCGGCGTCTTCGTGGTCGCCGGCATCGCTGGGCTGTTGTTCCTCGCCCTCAAGGTCGGCAACCTCGCCTCCTTCTCGAACTCGCAGAGCTACCAGGTGCAGGCGAAGTTCGCCAATATCGGCGGCCTCAAGGTGCGCGGGCCGGTGAAGAGTGCGGGGGTGGTGGTGGGCCGCGTCGCCGATATCCGCTTCGACAACGAGAGCTACGAGGCGATCGTCTCGATGAACATCGATTACCAGTACCAGTTCCCGCGCGACACCACCGCCAAGATCCTGACCTCCGGCATCCTCGGCGAGCAGTACATCGGGCTCGAAGCCGGCGGCGACGGCGTGATGCTGAAAAACGGCGACCGCCTGCGCCTCACGCAATCGGCGGTGGTGCTCGAGAACCTGATCAGCCAGTTCCTCTTCAACAAGGCGGCCGAGGGCAAGCCCGAACCCAGGGAACCGGCGAAGTGATCGCGCGCATCGCGGCCGCCGCGCTGGTCGCCGCGCTCGCCGGGTGCGCGAGCACCGCCGAGCGCGATCCGCGCGATCCGCTCGAGCCGCTGAACCGCGGCATTTATCGCTTCAACGACACGGTGGACCAGGCCATCGCCCAGCCGGTCGCGCGCACCTACCGCCGCGTCGTGCCCGGCGAGATCCGCGATCGGGTGCGCAACTTCTTCGGCAACATCGGCGACTTTTTCATCGGCGTGAATAATTTCCTGCAGGGCAAGTTCGAGGACGGTGTCAGCGATTGGGCGCGCGTTGCGTTTAATACCACCGTGGGCCTGTTCGGCATTCACGACGTCGCGAGCGACATGGGCTACGAGAAGCACAACGAGGACTTCGGCCAGACCTTCGG
Organism: Burkholderiales bacterium; assembly: GCA_035631735.1. Taxonomy (GTDB): domain Bacteria; phylum Pseudomonadota; class Gammaproteobacteria; order Burkholderiales; family SG8-39; genus SCGC-AG-212-J23. Next base: position 6,870 of record DASQIG010000268.1, read on the forward strand.
CCGCTGGGGCGCGGGCCCCGGGCCGTACCTCGTGCTGCCGTTCCTCGGCTCGAGCGACCTGCGCGACGGCATCGGCACCGGCATCGATATCTATGCCGATCCGCTGGATGAGGTGCGGCCCTACCACCTGCAGTACGGGCTCTGGGCCCTGCGCTTCACGCAGCTGCGCGCCGACCTGCTGGATGCGAGCCGCATCCTCGAGGAAGCGGCGCTCGACAAGTACGTGTTCCAGCGCGATGCCTATCTGCAGCGGCGCAGGAGCCTGGTCTACGACGGAGAGCCGCCGCGCGAGAAGCAACCCGAAGAAGACAAGGGAGCCGAAGATGACAAAGACAAGAAGCCTCGCTAGCGCCGCGCTATTTGCACTGTTTGCCTTGGCGACGGCGCTGCCGCTGCGGGCGCAGGAGGTGCCGCCCGACCAGCTGGTGAAGAGCGTGACGCTCGACGTGGTCGATCTCATCGCCAAGGACAAGGAGATCCGCGCCGGCAATCGTGCCAAGCTGATCGAGCTGATCGACGCCAAGGTGCTGCCGCATTTCAATTTCGCCGCCATGACCGCGCTGGCGCTCGGCCAGAGCTGGAACAAGGCGACGTCCGAGCAGAAGAAACGCCTGACCGAAGAGTTCCGCACGCTGCTGGTTCGCACCTACGCGAGCGCGCTCGCCGCCTACAGCGAGCAGAAGTTCGAATTCCGGCCGCTGCGCGCGAAGCCCACCGATACGGACGTGACCGTGCAGGTGCGCGTACTGCAGGTCGGCGCGCAGCCTGTGCCGATCGACTACAGCATGGAGAAGACGGCCTCCGGCTGGAAGGTGTACGACGTCATGGTCGGCGGCGTCAGCCTGGTCGCCAATTACCGCACCGAGTTCAACAACGTGGTGCGCGACTCGGGCATCGACGGCCTCGTGAAGAACCTCAGCGCGAAGAACCGCAGCGGCCTCGAGGCGTCCGCGGCGGCGGCGGCCAGGAAATGATCCGGCGCGAAGGCCCGCGCATGATCGTCTCCGGGCCGGCGACGCTGGCCAACGCAGCCGCGCTGCTCGAGGAAGGCCGCCGGCACCTCGCCGAGGGCGTGCAGACGGTCGACCTCGGCGAAGTGAGCGAGATGGATTCCGCGCTTCTCGCGCTGCTCCTCGCCTGGCTGCGTGACGCACGGCAGCGCGAGCGCCCGCTCGCCTTTGCCCACCTGCCCGAGTCGCTGCGCACCATTGCCCGCCTTTACGGCGTGGACCGCCTGCTGCCCGCCTCCTGAACGCGATAGAAGTCCGCGACATCGCCAAGCGCTACGGCGACGTGCGTGCGCTCGCTGGCGTCAGCCTCGCCGTGCAGGAGGGCGAGTTCTTCGGCCTGCTCGGCCCGAACGGCGCCGGCAAGACCACCCTGATCAACGTCATCGCCGGCCTCGCGCGACCCGACGCCGGCAGCGCCTCGGTGATGGGCGCCGATGTCGCGCGCGAGTACCGGCGCGCGCGCCGGCTTCTGGGAGTCGTGCCGCAGGAGCTGGTCTTCGACCCGTTCTTCACGGTGCTCGAGACGCTGCGCCTGCAGGCGGGCTATTACGGCCTGCGGCGAAACGACGCCTGGATCGACGAGGTGATGCACCACCTGGATCTCACCGCCAAGGCGGACGCCAACATGCGCTCGCTTTCCGGCGGCATGAAGCGCCGCGTGCTGGTCGCGCAGGCGCTGGTGCACAAGCCGCCGGTGATCGTGCTCGACGAGCCGACCGCCGGCGTCGATGTCGAGCTGCGACAGGGCCTGTGGCAGTTCGTGCGGCGCCTGAACCGAGACGGGCACAGCATCGTGCTGACCACACACTACCTCGAGGAAGCCGAAGCGCATTGTCAGCGCATCGCCATGCTGAAGGACGGGCGCATCGCGGCCCTCGATACGACGCGCAACCTGCTCGGCAGCTTTTCCGGCCTGGAGCTGCGCCTGCACCTGGATCGCGCTGCGCTGCCCGCCGGCCTCCCGGGCCGCGTGCTCGAAGCCGAAGGCGCCCAATTCCGCCTGCGCCTTGCGAACCCTCTGGAACTGGAGGCTGCGCTCGCGCGCCTGCGCGAGGCCGGCGTGAACATCCGCGAAATGGAAGTGCACCCGCCGGATCTCGAGGAAGTGTTCCTGCGCCTCACCGGCCGGCCGTCATGACCCGCTTCACCACGCTTTGCCAAAAGGAGCTGGTGCGCTTCTTCAAAGTGAGCGTCCAGACGGTCGCTGCGCCAGTCCTTACGGCGCTCCTCTACCTCTTAATCTTCGGCCACGCCCTCGAAGGCCGGCTGCAGGTCCATGAAGACCTGCGCTACACGTCCTTCCTCGTTCCCGGGCTCGTCATGATGAGCGTGCTGCAGAACGCCTTTGCCAACAGCTCATCGAGCCTGATCCAGTCCAAGATCACCGGCAACATTGTCTTTGTGCTGCTCGCGCCGATCTCCTACCTCGAGTTCTTCGCTGCCTATGTGCTGGCGGCCGTCGTGCGCGGCATCGTCGTCGGCGCGGGCGTCCTCGTCGTAGCGGTATGGTTCGTCGAACTGCGGCTCGAGGCACCGCTGTGGGTGCTCGCCTTTGCGCTGCTCGGGGCGGCGCTGCTTGGCACGCTCGGCCTCGTTGCCGGGGTGCTTTCCGACAAAATCGACCAGCTCGCCGCCTTCCAGAACTTCGTCATCATGCCGCTCACGTTCCTCTCGGGGGTGTTCTATTCGATCGATTCGCTGCCGCCCGCCTGGCAGCGCCTGTCACGCGCCAATCCCTTCTTTTATATGGTGGACGGCTTCCGTTATGGATTCTTCGGCGTGTCCGATTTCCCTCCGCTCGCCAGCCTGGCGATAGTCGCGGCCTTCCTGGTGGTCGTATCCTTGGTCAATCTCGCGCTCCTCAAATCGGGATACAAGCTGAGGTTCTGATGGTGACGCCGCAAAGCATCAAGCAGTCGATCGAGGCCGCGCTCGCCTGCGAGCACCTCGAGGTCATGGGCGACGGCGAGCATTTTCAGGCGCTGGTCGTCTCGGACGAGTTCGCCGGGCGCAACCGCGTGCAACGCCACCAGCTCGTCTATGCCGCGCTCGGCGATCGCATGCGCCAAGAGATCCACGCGCTCTCCATGCGCACGCTCACGCCCCAGGAGTGGCGCTCCGGTGGATAAGCTGCGCATCCGCGGGGGCGTGCCGCTCGAGGGCGAGGCGCAGGTCTCGGGGGCGAAGAACGCGGCGCTGCCGATCATGTGCGCGGCGCTCCTCGGCGCCGAGCCGCTGCGGCTCGCCAACGTGCCGCAGCTCATGGACGTGCGCACCATGGCGAAGCTCCTGCGCCAGATGGGCGTCGAGGTGTCGCCGCTGGTCGATGGCCGCATGACGCTGCGCGCGGCGGGCATCGCCGATCCCACGGCAGGCTATGACCTGGTGAAGACCATGCGCGCGTCGGTGCTGGTGCTCGGACCGCTGCTTGCGCGTTGCGGCCGCGCCCGGGTGTCCTTGCCAGGCGGCTGTGCCATCGGCTTGCGGCCGGTCGACCAGCACGTCAAAGGCCTGCAGGCGATGGGCGCGACCATCGCCATCGAGCACGGCTACCTGAACGCCGCAACCGAGCGGCTGCGCGGCGCGCGCATCGTCATGGACATGGTCACCGTGACGGGCACTGAGAACCTGCTGATGGCCGCGACGCTCGCCGAGGGCACGACGCTCATCGAAAACGCCGCCCGCGAGCCCGAGGTGCTCGACCTCGCGCGCTGCCTGATTGCGATGGGCGCGCGCATCGAAGGCGCGGGCAGCGACGTGATTCGCATCGAAGGCGTGCGCTCGCTGCGTGGCGCCGAGCACAGCATCATGCCCGACCGCATCGAGACGGGGACCTACCTCGCCGCCGCCGCCGCCACCCGCGGCCGCATCCGGCTGCACGGCGCCGCACCCGAGACACTCGACGCGACGCTGGAGAAGCTGCGCGAGGCGGGCGCGCGCATCCGCGTCGACGGCGCGACGGTCGAGCTCGAGGCCGCGGGCCGCCCGAGCGCGGTCAGCGTACGCACGGCGCCGTACCCGGGCTTTGCCACTGACATGCAGGCGCAGTTCATGGCCCTCGCCGCGATCGCACAGGGCACCGCGCTAATCACCGAGACGATCTTCGAGAACCGGTTCATGCATGCGCTGGAGCTGCAGCGCCTCGGCGCCGACATCGCCATCCAGGGCAATCGCGCAGTGGTGCGCGGCGTCGAGCGGCTGCAGGGCGCGAGCGTCATGGCTACCGACCTGCGCGCTTCGGCGGGGCTGGTCATCGCTGGCCTCGTCGCCGAGGGCGAGACGATCGTCGAGCGTATCTATCACCTCGACCGCGGCTATGAGGCGCTCGAGAAGAAGCTTTCGGGCCTCGGTGCGCGCGTCGCGCGCGTGAGCTAACTCCTTGCGGTAGAATCCGCCCCCTTCAGCACGTCGATCGGGGCGATTCGCGGATGGTTGCACATGGCGAGCATCAGCATAGCGTTGTCGAAGGGGCGGATCTTCGACGAGACCGCGCCGCTGCTCGCCCGCGTCGGCATCCGGCCTAAGGCGAACCCCGACAGCTCGCGCAAGCTCGTCATTGCGACGAATCGCCGCGATCTGCAGCTGATCGTCGTGCGCGCGAGCGACACCCCCACGTACGTACAACACGGCGGCGCGGATCTCGGCATCGCCGGGCGCGATGTGCTGGTCGAGCACGGCGGCGATGGCCTCTATCAGCCGGTCGACCTTGGCATCGCGCGCTGCCGCATGGTGGTGGCCGTGCGCAAAGGCTTCGATTACGCCGGCGCAGTGAGCCAGGGTGCACGCCTGCGCGTGGCGACGAAGTACGTCAACACCACGCGCGAGCATTTCTCCGCCAAAGGCGTGCACGTGGATCTCATCCGGCTCTACGGCTCGATGGAGCTTGCTCCGCTTACCGGGCTTGCCGATGCGATCGTCGATCTGGTAGCGACCGGCCGCACGCTGCGCGAGAACGGGCTCGTCGCGGTGGAGGAGATCCTGCCGGTGTCCGCGCGCCTTATCGTCAACCAGGCCGCCCTGAAGACCAAGCGCAGTGCGTTGCAGCCCTTGATCGACGCCTTCGCCGAGGCAACCGCATGAAGCCAAGGCGCCTGGTTACCTCGGCAGCGGGCTTCGCGGCGGCGCTCGATGGCCTGCGCTTCAGCAGTACGCGCGACGCCGGCGTGGAGCAGGTGGTGCGCGCAATCATCGCCGACGTGCGAGCGCGCGGCGATGCGGCGGTGCTCGAATACGCCCGGCGCTTCGATGGTGCGAGCGCCGCGTCCGTCACCGGGCTGGACGTTACGCCGCGCCTGCGTGCTGCGCTGGAGGCGCTGCCCGGTGCCGAGCGCGACGCACTGCGCGCCGCCCACGAGCGCATCCGCGCCTTCCACGAGCGCCAGGTCCAGCAGTCGTGGGACTATCGCGAAGCCGATGGCACGCGCCTGGGCCAGCGCGTGAGCGCGCTCGAGCGTGTCGGCCTTTACGTGCCGGGCGGCAAGGCCGCCTATCCATCGTCGGTGCTGATGAACGCGGTGCCGGCGAAAGCCGCCGGCGTGCGCGAGCTCGTCATGGTGAGCCCGAACCCGGATCCGACGGTGCTCGCGGCGGCGGCACTGGCGGGCGTCGATCGCGTATTCGCGCTCGGCGGCGCGCACGCCATCGCCGCGCTCGCCTATGGCACCGCGTCGCTCGCGCGGGTCGACAAGATCGTCGGCCCGGGCAACCAGTACGTCGCGGAAGCGAAGCGGCAGGTCTACGGCGACGTCGGCATCGACATGCTCGCCGGCCCCTCCGAGATCCTCATCATCAGCGACGCAGTGGCGCCGGCCGAGTGGCTGGCGATGGACCTTTTTTCGCAGGCCGAGCACGACGAGGCCGCGCAAGCCATGCTGCTGTCACCGGATGCGCGCCACCTGGACGCCGTCGGCGCTGCCATCGAGCGGCTGCTCCCCTCGATGCCGCGCCGGGACGTCATTGCGCGCTCGCTCGAGGCGCGCGGCGCGCTGGTCCAGACACGCGATCTTGCGGAGGCCTGCGCGCTCGCCAACCGTATTGCGCCGGAGCACCTTGAGCTTGCCGTCGCTGAGCCGCAGGCATGGCTCCCCCGGCTGACGCATGCAGGCGCGATCTTCCTTGGCCGCTGGAGCTCGGAAGCGATCGGCGACTATTGCGCCGGCCCGAACCATGTGCTGCCGACCGCCGGGAGCGCGCGCTTTTCCTCCGTGCTCGGCGTGTACGACTTCCAGAAGCGCACCAGCATCGTCGACATATCGCAAGCCGCGGCCGAGCGCCTGGGTCGCATTGCCGCCACGCTTGCCGACGCGGAAGGCTTGCAGGCGCACGCGCGCGCCGCGCGCATGAGGTACGAATGAAGCCGCAAGACCTGGTGCGTCCCGAGATCCTGGCGCTTTCGGCCTATGCGGTCGCGCCCGGGACCGGCATGGTGAAGCTCGACGCGATGGAGAACCCGTACCGCCTGCCGGCGCCGCTGCGCCAGGAGCTCGCGGGGCTCCTCGCCGAGGTGGAGCTCAACCGCTACCCGGAGCCTAACCCGCCGCGGCTGCGCGAGCTGATCATCCGCAAGATGCGCGTGCCGGCGGGCATGGAGGTGCTCCTCGGCAATGGCTCCGACGATCTCATCCAGATCATCGCGCTTGCGCTGGCGCGGCCCGGCGCCGCGATGATGTACCCGTCGCCGACGTTCGTGATGTACCGCATGAACGCCACCTTCTCTGGCATGCGGGCCGTGCCGGTGCCGCTGCGCGACGATTTCAGCTTCGACAGCGACGCGTTCATTGCCCGCATGCGCGCCGAGCGGCCGGCGCTCGTGTTTCTCGCCTATCCGAACAATCCGACCGGGGTCCTCTATCCACGCGCCGATGTGCGGCGCGTGATCGAGGCGGCCCCCGGGCTGGTGGTGCTGGACGAGGCCTATCACGTCTTCGCCGGCGAAACGTTCATGGACGAGCTGGCGCGCTACGCGAATCTGCTCGTCCTGCGCACGGTATCGAAGCTCGGCCTCGCCGGCCTCCGGCTGGGCTATCTCGCCGGGCGGCCCGAGTGGCTCGCCCAATTCAACAAGGTGCGGCAGGTCTACAACGTCAACGTGCTTACCGAGGCGGCCGCGCGCTTCGTCCTCGAGCGGCTCGACGTGCTGGAGGCACAGGCGGCCGAGATCCGGGCCGAACGCGAGCGTCTGGGTAGCGCGCTGCGCGCGATGGAAGGTGTGAGCGTGTTTCCGTCGCGGGCGAACTTCTTCCTGGTACGCGTGCGCGACGCTGCGCGCGCCTACGAGGGGCTCAGGCGCCAAGGGGTGCTGGTGCGCAACTTGCACCCGGCGCTTGCCAACTGCCTGCGCATCACGGTCGGCACGCCGGACGAAAACCGTATACTGCTCAACGCGCTGAAGGAAGCAATCTAGAATGCAGGAAGCGCTCTGACATGCGCACCGCCGAAGTCGCCCGCAACACGAAGGAGACGCAGATCCGCGTGCGCGTGGATCTTGACGGCACCGGCGCGGCGCGGCTCGCCACCGGCATCCCGTTCCTCGAGCACATGCTCGACCAGGTGGCGCGCCACGCCATGCTGGACCTCGAGATCGATGCCAAGGGCGACCTTCAGATCGACGCGCACCACACGGTAGAAGACATCGGCATCACGCTCGGCCAGGCCTGCGCGCGCGCCATCGGCGACAAGGCCGGCATCGTGCGTTACGGTCATGCCTATGTGCCGCTCGACGAGGCGCTCTCCCGCGTGGTGATCGACTTTTCCGGGCGCCCGGGCCTCGAGTACCACGTGAAGTACGCGCGCAGCCTGATCGGCGAATTCGACGTGGATCTGGTGCACGAGTTCTTCCACGGCTTCGTGAATCACGCCCAGGTGACGCTGCACATCGACAATCTGCGCGGCGAGAATGCCCACCACCAGTGCGAGACGATCTTCAAGGCGTTCGCACGCGCGCTGCGCATGGCGGTGGCGCGCGACGCGCGCGCGCAAGGCACTATCCCATCGACCAAGGGCTCTCTCTAGCCGCATCGTGGCGCGCATCGCGGTCGTCGATTACGGCATGGGCAACCTGCGCTCGGTGTCCAAAGCGCTGCAGCATGTCGCGCCGCACGCCGAGATCGCGGTGACGGCGGATGCGGCGGTAATACGCGCCGCCGAGCGCATCGTCGTGCCCGGGCAGGGCGCGCTCCCCGACTGCATGCGGAACCTCGCGTTGAGCGGCGCTCGCGACGCCGTCCTCGAGGCGCTGGCTGCCAAGCCGTATCTCGGCATCTGCCTCGGCCTGCAGATGCTCTTCGAGCATGGCGAGGAAGGCGACACGCCGGGTCTCGGTATCTTCGCCGGGCGCGTGCCGCGCTTTGCGGCGACGCAGCTCAAAATCCCGCACATGGGCTGGAATGAGGTGTTGCAGGAAAGCGCACACCCGTTGTGGGCGGGCATCAGCGACCGCAGCCGCTTTTACTTCGTGCACAGCTACTATCCAGCGCCTGCGGATCGAACGCTTAGCGCGGCAAATTGCGTGTACGGTGTGCCCTTTACCTGCGCCGTAGCCCGGGATAACATCTTCGCCGTCCAGTTTCACCCTGAAAAGAGCCAGTCCGCCGGCCTGCGACTTCTCTCCAACTTCATCCGCTGGCGCCCCTGATTTACACCTGAACAACGGCCCGCTTCCGCGCCGTGCTCCTTAATCTGTTGCCGTGCTGATCATCCCCGCGATCGACCTGAAGGACGGGCGCTGCGTGCGGCTGCAGCAAGGCAAGATGGACACGGCCACGGTGTTCTCGGAGAACCCGGTGGAGATGGCCAAGCACTGGGCTGCGCAAGGCGCGCGGCGCCTCCACATCGTCGACCTCAACGGCGCCATTGCCGGGCGCCCAAAGAACGAGAAGGTGATCCGCGAAATGGTCGCCGCGGTAGGCGAGCAGGTGCCCGTCCAGGTCGGCGGCGGGATCCGCGACCTCGACACGATCGAGAGCTATCTCGACGCGGGCGTCACCTACATCGTGATCGGCACCGCTGCGGTAAAGAACCCCGGCTTTCTTTCCGATGCCTGCTATGCCTTCCCCGGACACGTCATCGCCGGCCTTGACGCGAAGGCGGGCAAGGTCGCGGTGGAAGGCTGGTCCAAGCTCACCGGCCATGATGTGGTCGATCTCGCCAAAAAGTACCAGGACTACGGCATCGAGGCGCTCGTCTACACCGACATCGGGCGCGACGGCATGATGAGCGGCATCAACATCGAGGCGACCCTGCGCCTTGCGCAGGCCACCAAGACGCCGATCATCGCCTCGGGCGGCTTGAACAGCGTCGAGGACGTGCAGGCCGTCTGCACCCAGCTCGCGCCGGAGGGCGTAATCGGCGCCATTGCCGGCCGCGCGCTCTACGAAGGGAAGCTCGAGCTCAAGAAAGCGCAGGCCGCGGCCGACAAGGCGCTCGGCAAGGCCTGAGCCGTGGGACTGGCCAAACGCGTCATCCCCTGCCTCGACGTGACCGCGGGCCGGGTGGTGAAAGGGGTCAACTTCGTCGGGCTGCGCGACGCCGGCGACCCGGTAGAAATCGCCGCGCGCTACGACCGCGAGGGCGCCGACGAGCTTTGCTTCCTCGACATCACCGCCAGCTCCGATGAGCGCGACATCCTCCTGCACGTGATCGAGGCGGTAGCGGCGCAGGTCTTCATTCCGCTCACCGTGGGCGGCGGCGTGCGCAGCGTCGCGGACGTGCGGCGCCTGCTCAACGCGGGCGCCGACAAGGTCTCCATCAACACCGCCGCCGTGCAGTCTCCCGAGCTCGTTGCCGAGGCCTCCGCGATCGTGGGTGCGCAGTGCATCGTCGTGGCGATCGACGCCAAACGCAATGGCCCCGGCTGGGAGGTCTACACCCACGGCGGGCGGCGCGCGACCGGGCTCGATGCCCTGCACTGGGCGCAGCGCATGACGGCCGCCGGCGCAGGCGAGATACTGCTCACCAGCATGGACCGCGATGGCACTCGCGACGGCTTTGATCTCGCGCTTACGCGCGCAGTGTCGGAAGCCGTCACCGTGCCCGTCATTGCGTCCGGTGGCGCAGGCAATCTCGAACACCTGGCCGAGGGCGTGCTCCAGGGAAGGGCCGATGCGGTGCTCGCTGCAAGCATCTTCCACTTTGGCGAATACACCGTGCGCCAGGCGAAGGAATACATGAAGGGCCGCGGCATAGAGGTAAGAGATTGAGCGACGCTGCGCGAGTCAGCTGGCTCGACGAAGTGCCGTGGAACGAGCACGGTCTGATCGCGGCGGTGGCGCAGGATGCAACCAGTGGTCGCGTGCTGACCGTCGCGTGGATGAACCGCGAGGCGCTCAAGCAGACGGCCGAGAAAGGCGAGGCCGTGTACTGGTCGCGCTCGCGCGGGCGGCTGTGGCGCAAAGGCGAGCAATCGGGGCACGTGCAGAAGGTGCGCGAGCTGCGGCTCGATTGCGATGCCGACGCTGTGCTGTTACAGGTGGAGCAGGTGGCCGGCATCGCTTGCCATACTGGCCGCGAAAGCTGCTTCTTTCGAAAACTCGAGAACGGGAGCTGGGTGACGACCGATCCGGTGCTGAAGGACCCGGCCGCCATCTACAAGAAATGAAGCCGGGCCTCTACGAGACGCTGGAGCGCATTGCCGCGACCATCAACGAGCGAAAGCACGGCGATGCCGCCAAGTCCTATGTCGCGCAGCTCTTTGCCAAGGGCGACGACGCGATGCTGAAGAAAATCGGCGAGGAGGCCACCGAAACGGTGCTCGCCGCGAAGAGCGGGGACCGCCTGGCGCTGGTGCGCGAGACCGCGGACCTGTGGTTCCACTCTATGATCGTGCTGGCACGCCATGGGCTCGGGCCCGCCGACGTGCTCGCCGAGATGCACCGGCGCGAAGGCATTTCGGGCCTCGATGAAAAGGCGGGGCGCAAGCCATGACGGATCCCAACTGCATCTTCTGCAAGATCGCGCGCGGCGAGATTCCGGCGAAAAAAATCCACGACGACGCTGATGTGATGGCTTTCCACGACATCCGCCCGCAGGCGCCGGTGCACTTCCTGCTCGTGCCGAAGGCGCACATCGCGTCGCTCTACGATGCGCAGCCCGCGCACCAGGCTGCGCTTGGGAAAATGCTGACACTCGCCGGCCGCCTGGCGCGCGAAGCGGGCGCTACGGACGGCTTTCGCACCATCATCAACAACGGCCGGGTGGGACATCAGGAGGTGTATCATGTCCACATGCATGTCCTCGGCGGGCCGCAACCGCTTGGCCCGATGCTCGCGAGGAAGTAAACAGGAGAAGGCACAATGGGTTCGCTCAGCATATGGCACTGGCTGATCGTTCTGGTGATCGTGATGCTGATCTTCGGCACGAAGAAGCTGCGCAATATCGGCGCCGATCTTGGCGGCGCGGTGCGCGGCTTCAAGGACGGCATGCGCGAGGGCGCCGACAAGTCCGCTGACACGCCGGCCACCCCGCAGGTGACCGGCAAGACGGTGGAAGGCGAGGTGCGCGGCAAGACCGAGCAGAAGGCCTGAAGCGCCTGCCGGCCCGGCCGAGGCGCCCGCACGGGCGCCTTTTTCGTCTCTAGCCATGTTCGATATCGGTTTCTCCGAGCTCCTGGTCATCGGCATCGTGGCGCTGATCGTCATCGGGCCGCAGAAGCTGCCGCGCGTCGCGCGCACCGTGGGCCATCTGCTCGGGCGGTTACAACGCTACGTGGCCGACGTCAAGGCGGACATCAACCGCGAGATCGAGCTCGAGGAGCTGCGCAAGATGCGCGACTCGATGCAGAACGCGGCAAGCGAGATGCAGTCCGCGGTGGACACGGAACTCACCAAGACCGCCGATGAGCTGAACAAGGCTGCGGCCGGCACGCCTGCCGCCGAGCCGGCGCCGGAGGGCGCAAAGGCGCCCGAGCAAAAGCAGGCATGAACGACCAGGAAAGCTTCATCTCGCATCTCATCGAGCTGCGCCAGCGCCTGATACGCGCGGTCGGCGCGGTGCTGGTGCTGTTCGTGGTGCTCTTCATCTGGCCCGGCTCGGGCTACATCTACGACCTACTCGCCGCGCCGCTGATGAGCGCGCTGCCCGAGGGGGCGAAGATGATCGCCACCGGGGTGATCACGCCGTTCATGGTGCCGGTGAAGGTGACGGCGCTCGCCGCCTTTCTCGCCGCCCTGCCGTACGTGCTCTACCAGGCGTGGGCGTTCGTCGCGCCGGGACTCTACGAACACGAGAAGCGCCTCGCGCTGCCGCTCGTCGTGGCGAGCACGGTGCTGTTCCTCGCGGGCATCGCGTTCTGCTACTTCTTCGTATTCCAGAAGGTCTTCGCCTTCATCCACACGTTTGCGCCCAAGTCCATTACGCCGGCGCCGGACATCGAAGCGTACTTCAGCTTCGTCATCACCATGTTCCTCGCCTTCGGCGTGACCTTCGAGATCCCGATCGCCGTGATCGTGCTGGTGCGCATGGGTGTGGTGACCGTCGAGCAGCTGAAGAACGCGCGGCCCTATGTAATCGTCGGCGCTTTCGTGGTCGCCGCGGTCGTCACGCCGCCCGACGTCCTGTCGCAGTTCATGCTCGCCGTGCCGATGTGCCTGCTTTACGAGGCGGGGCTGTTCTTCGGCCGCTTCATCAGCGCGCGGCGCAGTGCCGCGACGGCCGAGCCGGCGGAGAACCCCTAGCCGCCATTGCCGCTCTGCCGCGCGCATGGCACCATCGGCGCGCCGTACTATCCAAAGGGAGATCGACATGCGGATCCGTTTCGCCGGCCTCGCGCTGGCGCTCGCGCTTTTCGTGCCCGCGGCGTTTGCGCAGGCGCAGCTGCTGACCGAGAAGAAGTTCTTCAGCCTGCCGCAGTACACGACGCAAGG
>DASQIG010000269.1:0-7844 GCA_035631735.1 Burkholderiales bacterium
TCCTCGACCTCTTCGGCGTGCGCTCGACCAAGGTCAAGCGCTGGCAGGGCCTCAAAGGAAATCCCGCAGCGCCTGATTGAACTTCTCGGGCTGCTCGACGTTGGCGATATGGGCCGCCTGCTTCAGCATCACGAGCTTCGCTCCGGGAACGTTCTCGCCGATGTATTGGGTGCCCGGCGCCGCCGGATCGGCTTCACCGGCGACCGCCAGCACGGGCAGCTTGATCTCCTTCAGGCGCGCGGTGGTGTTCAGCTTCATGATCGCCTGCCCGCAGCCGACGTAGCCCGCGACCGGCGTGTTCTCGATCAGCTTGGCGATGGCCTTCGCCGGTGCGCTCTCGCGGAAGGCGGGCGTGAACCAGCGTTCCATCGTCGAGGGCACGAGCGCCTTCATGCCCTGCGTCTGCGCGATGCGGATGCGCTCTTCCCATTGCTTGACCGCCTCCGGCGGCTGGCTGTGCCCGGTATCGGCCAGCACCATCTTGTCGAAGCGCTTCGGCTGCCGCAGCGCAAGCGTCTGGCCGATCATGCCGCCGATCGAGAGCCCGATGAACGTCGCGCGCTCAATGCCCAGGTGCTTCATCAGGCCGAGCACATCGTCGGCCAGCATGTCGAGCGTATACGGACCGGCCGGCGCCGCGCTCTTGCCGTGCCCGCGCATGTCGTAGTTGAGGATGCAGTAGCGGTCCTTGAGCGCCGCGACCTGCGGGTCCCACATGCGTGTGGTGCAGGCGAGCGAGTGGCTGAGGATCAGCCAGGAGCTGCCCTGTCTTCCGTGCATCTCGTAATGGATCTCGGTACCGTTCACTTTGGCGGTCTTCATGCGTTCTCCACTATTAGAGGGATCATCATCTCGTCCTGGTGCGTGCCGCCGTGGTTGCCGATGTGCAGCCAGCGCGGCTCGCCGGGCGTCCAATCCTTGACCGTGTAGCGGCCGCGCATCATGAGCGCGACGTCGCCGATGCGTTCGCGCAAGTGCGGATGCGGCTCGCCCGGCCCAAGCCAGCCGTCCTGCACCAGCCGCTCGCTCGGCATCACGTCGGCGCGCTCCCCGAGCCAGTCCTGCGCCCGCTTGGCGAACTCGGCGGGTGCGTGCACATGGCAATAGGCGATGCGACGCTCGCCGCACAGCGGGAATTTGAGCTGCGGGAAAAAAATCTCAGGCAGCTCCAGCGACTCGTCCGGCGCGACGTCGATGAAGCCGTGATCGGCGGTGGCGATGACGGTGGTCTCCGTGCCCGCAAGGCGCTTTAATGCCTGGCCGAAAGCGGCATCGATGATCGCGAACTGCCTCGCCGCCTCGGCGCTCTCGCAGCCATGGCGATGCGAGAAAGCGTCGTAGTGGGGCCAGTAGGCGTAGATGAACTTGCGCTCCGGGCCGCTCTTCACCGCGCGCTCGAGCTGCGCCACGAGATCTTCCGCATTGTTGTATGCCAGCCGCTCGGCACCGCGGCAATGCACACGGTTGTACTGCGAGTCGACGATCTCGCGGTAAGTGACGACGATCGACTTCGCCGCCAGCGAACCAAAGAGCGGCGGCGTATCGAAGATGCGTTCCGCATCCACGCCGCGCGCGCTGAGCGACGCCATGTCGCCGCGACTGCGGTAGGGCAGCGCGGCGCTCACGCAGCCCGCCGCGCCGAAGTAGACGAACCAGCCGGTGAGGCCGTGCTCGAGCGGCGTGCGCCCCGTGTAGGACGTCGTGATGGCGGACGCGGTGGTGGAGGGGAAGACCGAGGTGAGCGAGCGCTGTCGCCGCCGCGCGAGCTCGCTGCCCGCGCCGTGGCGCGCGAGATAGTTGTCGCCGAGGCCGTCGATGATGAGCAGCACCACGTTGCGCACGCGGGCATCGAGCGTGAAGTCGCGCAGGGGCGGGTGCAGCGCTTTGCCGCCGCGCGCGGCGACCAGCGTCGCGACCAGATTCACGAGGCTGCCGCCTGCGTAGTCGGGTCGCATGCGAGGATTTTAGGGGTAGAATCCGCCATCCCCTTTCGAGGTTTTCGCCATGCGGCACGAAGTGCACCTCCACGCCGACATCCCGATTCTCGAGGGCGTCTCGCGGCGCCAGCTCGAGCAGGCGCTCGCGCCGCTGATCGAATATCTCGACGCCGACAGCATCGCGGAGCTTAAGAGCCTCGAGCAGGACGAGCCCGGCTTCAAGTACGACGAGAAGGAGCTCATCCTCTACGTGTGCTGGACGGGCGAGGTGGGCCGCAGCTTCGACGGCGCACTCGAAGCCGCCCTCGAGTCGCTCGGACCCTATTGCTACGAGGCGGTGGAAGTCGACTTCACGGTCTATCACGACAACGGCGAGCAGGAGTCGAAGCTGCTGTTCGTCGGTCCCACTGCGCAGGCGATCCACGAAGCGCAGCGCCGCTGCATGGTCGAGGACGTCGCCGCGATCCTCGCGCGCCAGTTCGACAAACAGCAGGTCGCCGAAGTGACCGCGCTGGTGAACGACCTCTTCGACCGCGACTGGAAGGACAAGAGCGCGCAGCAGAAGAAGCCGGAGCGCGCCTTCGAGAACTACACGCGCCCCTCGCGCAAGAACCTCCACTAATTCGGATCCAGGGTCGCAATTGGTCGCCGCCGCTGAATCGGCGCTAGACTGATTGCGAGAATAGTTACGACCCTGGATCGGAATTAATGGCTGGCCCGAAATATCCCGGCTTCGATACGCTGGCGCTGCACGCCGGCCAGTCGCCCGACCCGGCGACCGGCAGCCGCGCGGTGCCGATCTACCAGACCACTTCGTACGTCTTCCGCGACACCGAGCACGCGGCGTCGCTCTTCAACATGGAGCGCGCAGGCCACGTCTACTCGCGCATCTCCAATCCGACCGTCGCCGTGCTCGAAGAGCGCATGGCGGCGCTCGAAGGCGGCGTCGGCGCGATCGCTACGGCATCCGGCCAGGCGGCGCTGCATCTCGCGATCGCGACGCTGATGGACGCCGGCAGCCACATCGTCGCCTCGGGCTCGCTCTACGGCGGCTCGCACAACCTGCTCGCCTACACGCTCAAGCGCTTCGGCATCGAGACGACCTTCGTCACGCCGCGCAAGCTGGAGGACTGGCAGCGGGCGATCCGGCCCAACACGCGGCTCCTTTTCGGCGAGACGCTCGGCAACCCTGGGCTCGACGTGCTGGACATTCCCGCGCTGGCCGACATCGCGCACCGGGCGAAGCTGCCTCTGCTGGCGGACGCGACCTTCACCACGCCGTATCTGATGCAGCCGTTCAAGCTCGGCGCCGATCTGCTGTACCACTCGGCGACCAAGTTCCTCGGCGGGCACGGCACGGCAATCGGCGGCGTGCTGGTCGACTCGGGCCGCTTCGACTGGGAAGCCTCCGGCAAGTTCACCACGCTGACGCAGGCCTATGCCGGCTTCCACAACATGGACTTCGAGGAAGAATCGGGCACGCGCGCGTTCCTGCTGCGCGCGCGGCGCGAAGGGCTGCGCGACTTCGGCGCCTGCATGGCGCCGATGACGGCGTTCCAGATCCTGCAAGGCGTCGAGACGCTGCACCTGCGCATGCCTCGGCACGTCGAGGCGACGCGCAAGGTGGTGCAGTTCCTGGCCGCGCATCCGGCGGTCGCGAAGGTGATCTATCCCGAGCTGGCCGATCACCCGGACCACGCGCTCTGCAAAAAGCTGCTGCCACTTGGCGCGGGTGCCGTGTTCTCCTTCGAGATCAAAGGCGGCCGCCCCGCCGGCAAGGCGTTCATCGAGTCGCTGCGCATCTTTTCGCACCTCGCGAACGTCGGCGATGCGAAGTCGCTCGTGATCCATCCGGCGACCACGACGCACTACCGGATGAGCGACGACGACCTCAAAAAGGCGGGCATCACCGCCGGCAGCGTGAGGCTCTCCATCGGCCTCGAGGATCCGCAGGACCTGATCGACGACCTCGATCGCGCGCTGCGCGCTTCGCAGAAGTGAAGCTGCAGGTCGACGGCCGCGCCGTCTTCGCCTACACCGCGAACCACGGCATTGACGCCGCCCAGCGCACCGCAGTGTTCCTTCACGGCGCTGGCCTCGACCATTCGTGGTTCGGGCTGCAAAGCCGCTATTTCGGCTATCACGGCTGGAACGTGATGGCGCTCGATTTGCCCGGCCACGGCCGCTCGGACGGCCCGCCGCTCGCAACCGTGCCGGCCATGGCGGATTGGGTGACTCGCGTGCTCGACGCCGCGCACGTCGGCAAAGCGGCGCTCGTCGGCCACTCGCTGGGCACGCTCATCGCGGTGGATGGCGCTGCGCGTCACGCCGGGCGCGTCGAGCGCATCGCGCTGCTCGCCACCGCGTACCCGATGAAGGTCGGCGACGCGTTCCTCGAGGCAGCGAAGCGCAACGAGTACACCGCGTTCGACATGCACACCATCTGGGGCCACGCGCCGCGCGTGCCGCTCGGCGGCAATCCGAATCCCGGCATGTGGATGTACGGTGATACGCAGGCGCGGCTCGAGCGCCTCGCGCCGGGCGTGCTCTACACCGACCTCAAGGCGTCGAACGACTATGTCTTTTCCGGCAGCGTCAAATGCCCGGCGCTTTTCATCCTCGGCAAGCGCGACATGATGACGCCGCCACGCGCGGCGAAGACACTGCAGGAGCAGATTCCCGGCGCGCACACGCTGCTTATCGACACCTCGGGCCATTCGCTGATGGCCGAGGCGCCCGACGCGGTGCTCGACGCGCTGATCGGCTTCCTCCGCTAGACTTTCCGCCGGAGGAGGAGCCATGCGCCTTTTGCTCGCGCTGCTCGCGGCGCTCGTTTCGTCGTCGATCGTCGCTCAGCCGTATCCGGCGAAGCCGGTGAAGATCATCGTGCCGGCGCAGCCCGGCGGCGGGCTGGATCTCGTGGGGCGCACGATCGGCGACCAGCTCGGCCGCGCGCTCGAGCAGTCGTTCATCATCGAGAATTCGGCCGGCGCCGGCGGCTCGATCGCGGCAATGGCCGTGGCGCGCGCCGCGCCCGACGGCTACACGCTGATGGTCGGCTACGTCGGCACGCACGGCACCAACCCGGCGGTGCGGAAGCTCGAGTACGATGCGATCCGCGATTTCACGCCGATCGCCATGGTCGGCGGCACGCCGAACGTGCTGGTGGTGCAGCCGTCATTGCCGGTGAGCGATCTCGCGAGCTTCGTCGCGTTCGCTCGCGCGAATCCTGCGAAGCTCAATTACGGCACCGGCGGTATCGGGTTGCTCAACCACCTGGCGCTCGAGCAGTTCAGGGCGGCGGCGGACCTGCAAGCGCCGGCGTACGTGCACTACAAAGGCATCGGCCCGGCGATCGCGGACCTGCTCGGCGGCCAGATTCAGGTGCTCTTCCCGGGGCTCGCGGCGGCGCTGCCGCACATCCGCTCGGGCAAGCTCAAGCCGCTCGCCATCACCGGTCTGCACAGACACCCGCTGCAGCCGGAATTGCCCACGTTCGAAGAGTCGGGCTATGCCGGCTTCGACGGCGTGCAGTGGTACGGCATCGTCGGCCCGGCGAAGCTGCCGCCGGAGATCACGCGGCGGCTGAACGCCGAGATCAACAAGGCGCTCGCGGCGCCCGCGCTGCGCGAACGCCTTGCCGGCGAGGCGCTCGAGACCATGCCGATGACCCCCGAGCAGTTTGGCGATTTCATCCGCGCGGATATCGCGCGCTGGAGCGCACTCGCGCGCGAGCGCAACATCTCGCTCGACTAGGCGCGGAACGGCGCCAGGTCGATGCGCGCGTCGAACGCACCGCGCGCGAAGGCAAGGAAGCGTTCGGCTTGGGCGGCGCTCCAGCCGCCGTGTGCGCAGTTCAGCCGGAATTTGTCCTCGATGTCGGCGCGCGCTAGCGGCTGGTGCGCGCCGCCGCGCAAGTGCGCCTGGCGCTCCTCGAGCTCACGCCCGTCGCGCAGCCGCACGCGCACGTGGCCGGTGAACTCCTTGGGATACGGATTCGCCGGATCGATCACGTAACGCACCTTGGCGGCGAGCGCCGCGAGGCGCGGGTCGCGCACCCGCTCGTCGGTGAAGGCATCGAGCCCGGCATGGCCGAGCACGAACCCGGCGGCGACGCAGTACGGTTGGCTGAACTTTGCCGCGTAAGCGTTCGGCGGCCGCTGCTTGTCCGCGAGCGGCTCCCAGAGGCGATGCACGGTGCCCTCGGCGGCTTCGCACACCACCTCGGCGATCTCGCTGACGTCGACGCGCCGAGCGAGCCGCCGTGCGCAGTCGACGTACGGCTGGGTCATGGTGCCGCACGCATAGGGCTTGAAGGCAATGCCGTTCGCGATCCAGCGCTCGCCGTAGCCTTCGCGCAGCCGCGCCCAGTCGCCGTCGGCGGTGTGCGCGAACGCCTGGTAGAGGCCATGCGTACCCTCGAGCACGGTACGCGGGCCAACAAATCCGCTGCGCGCGAGATCCGCCGCCCGGATGCCGGCCTGCGCCGCCCAGCCCGGGTGCAGGCGCTTGGTCCACGCACCCTCGGCCAGATATTCGATGATCCCGCTCGCGAGCGAGCCGACGATGCCGAGCGCATTCACCCATTGCTCTTCGGGCAGGCGCAGCGCGGTGGCCACGCCCGCGGCGGCGCCGAGCGCACCGAACACCGCGGTCGGATGAAAGCCGGCTTTGTGAATTCGCGTCGGCGTGACGAGGCTCGCGCGGCACATGAGCTCCACGCCCACGGCGATGCCGGCGAGCGTGTCCGCGCCCTGCAGGGGGTCCCTCTCCGCCACCGCCAGCACTGCGGGCACGATCACCGCCCCGGCGTGCACCGGCCCGCCCTCGAAGGTGTCGTCGAAATCCTCGCCATGCGCCGCCGTGCCGTTGACGAAGGCGGCGCCGGCGGAGTCGAGCGCACGCGCATGGCCGATTGCCGTGCAGCCGCCGGCGCTCTCCCAGCCGGCGATGGCAGCGCGCACGTAGTCGGTTCTGCGTGCGGCGACGCAGAGACCGGCGACATCGATGAGGAGCTTCTCGGCGGTCTCGCGGAAATCGACGGACGCGGCCCGCGCATGCTCGATGCGCGCGGCGAGCTGCTCCGTGATGGAGGCGTTCGGGCCCAGGAGCGTAATTATTTCAGCAACCGCGTAACCACGCTCGCCGCCGTCAAGCCGAGCACCACCCCGACCGCATCGGCGACCATGTCGAGCACCTCGAAGGACCGGTAGCCGAGCCAGCGCTGCACGAACTCGAGGGCGATCCCCATGGCGATGAAGCCGGCGGCATAAGCGACGCGCGCCGCCCACCGTGGATAGAGCTGGCAGAACCAGAACATCGTGGCGCCGTAGGCGGCGAAGTGGCCGAGCTTGTCGCCGTGCTCGATGCCGATGTCGGGCGGCCGGGGCGTGACCGACAGCCAGACGATCGTCGCGACCAGCCCCCAGCCGATCGCGAGCCTGAGCGCTCGCAATTTCACCGAGCGCGATTCTAGAAGAGCGCGAGCTGCCCTGGATTCGGCGCCGGCGGCCTGAACCTGGTGCAGTCGAGCTCGGCGCGCCGCCGGCCCGCGCCGTGGTCGTTCAGGTGGTACTTGCGGCAGGCGATGTCAAAACGCTTTGCGATCAGCTCGGCATACGTGCCGGTGCCGGTCATGCGCGTGCCGAAGCGCGGGTCGTTGTCGCGCCCGCCGCGCAGCTGATGGATGATGCTCATCACGTGCTCGGCCCGCTCCGGGTAATGCGCCGCGAGCCACTCCTTGAAGATGTCCTTCAGCTCGTTCGGCAGCCGCATGATCACGTACGCCGCCTCTTCGGCGCCCGCCGCGGCGGCCGCCTCGAGCACCTGCTCCATGGTCTTGTCGTTCAACGCCGGTATGAGCGCCGCGACCATTACCCCGCACGGCACCTTTGCGCCCGCCAGCGC
>DASQIG010000270.1:0-1605 GCA_035631735.1 Burkholderiales bacterium
GGCGGTGAAGCGCGCGCTAGCGCTCTACGCCGACGCGCGCCGCTGGCGCGAGCTGCAGCGCCGCGCCATGACGCGCGATTTCAGCTGGGCTGGACCCGCTCGTCAGTATGCCGATCTGTACGCGCGGCATGCCAGGGCGCCGGCGCCTTGAGCGCCTCCTCGGTGCCCCGGATGTGCGCATGGGCCAGCATCGCCGCCTCGTATTCGCCGTGGATCGGCCAGCGGCTGTTCCACAGGTTGAAGCGCGCGCGCGTGCCCATCGCATCCTGCTGCGCGGCCGCGAGCGCCGAGAGCGTGCCGACGTCGCGCCAGTAGCAGCGCTCCTCGCAGTCCTGCAGGCCGGGCACCCGGTTCTCGCCGAAGTCGTACGCATAGACGCGCTCGCTTCTGCAGGCGCGCGGCAGCACGTCGCGCCCGAAATCCACTTCGCCCCGCTCGCGCGCCTCGCGCAGCACGCGCTCTAGCACTTCGGGATCGAACACGTAGTTGCCCATCGAGGCATAGGCGTGGCCCGGATCGCCCGGAATCGCGCTGGGCTGCTTCGGCTTCTCGTGGAAGTCGAGCACCCGGCCGTCGGCGCCGGTCTTCAGCACGCCGAAGCTGCGCGCGCTCTCCAGCGGCACCGCCAGCGCCGACACCGTGACGCCGGCCGCGCGGCTGCGGTGGAAATCGATCATCTGCCGCACGTCCATACGGTAGATATGGTCCGCGGCGAACACCACCACTACGTCCGGCGCATGCGCCTGCACGAGGTCGAGATACTGAGACACCGCGTCCGCCGTGCCTTTGAACTGCCCCTCGAGCGTGTTGGCTCGCGGCAGCAGCACCTTGATGAGCCCATCGGAGTGCGCAAACCACGGCGCCCATGCCGTCTGGATGTGCTTCATCAGCGACTCGGGCTTGTACTGCGCCAGCACGTAGATCGTGGAAATCCCGGAGTTCACCAGGTTCGACAGCACGAAATCGCAGATGCGATAGCCGTTCGCGAAAGGAAGCGCCGGCTTCGCATGCTCGGCGGTGAGCGGGTAGAGCCTCGTGCCTTCGCCACCGGCGAGTACGAGGGCGACGATTTTCATTGGCGTTGCACCTTTACGTTGATTCTTTGGAGCCACATAGGCGCTGGATCATATGGACCCGTAGCAGTCCGTACTATCGACCGGATGACGTTCCCGCTGTAACCGCGACCGCACCTCGCGTAGTCGTACGGTGACAGGCAATTCAAGTGCCGGCGCTAGGGCGTGTTCACCATGCGCCCTACGATGCCAGTCGTCAATGGGGTTCAGTACGCGAGCGGGGTAATGGCCGAGCGTGAGCGCTTGCTAGAAGTGGTGCAGGCTGGCGCGGCCGGCGGCCACCGGGTGCAGCGGGCGCTGACCATTCCGACGTAAGCTTTCCCCTCCGGTGGAGGCGCCCGCACGATCCGTCGTTACGCCGAGCACCGTCTGGCGCGGCCGCGCGCACCCGCTCGGCGCGACCTGGGACGGCGCCGGCGTCAACTTCGCGCTCTTCTCGAAGAACGCGTCGCGCGTCGAGCTCTGCCTGTTCGACCCGCGCGGCCGGCGCGAGCTCGAGCGCGTCGAGCTGCGCGAGCGCACCGACTTCGTC
>DASQIG010000271.1:0-3536 GCA_035631735.1 Burkholderiales bacterium
GGCGTGGTGCGCGACATCGACCGTCCCGAGGATCTCGCGCCGCCGATCCGCACCTAGGAGGAGCATGGAACCGCTGCCGAAGGGCGCCAACTTCATCCGCGCCAAATTCCTGTGGGAGATCGGCCTGCACCTCGCCGGCGACCCGGCGGAGCCGTACTACGGCAACCGCGACATCTGCATCACGGTCGGCTCGGGCTCGGGCGAGCGCTACCAGCCGTGGCTGCGCATGTCGAGCGGCTCACCGGTCCTGGCGCACGCCGTGGCGCGCGGCGAACTGGAGGCCGCCATCGTTAACCCGTCAGCGTTGCTGACGCAGGCGGTGCGCGGCCGCGGGCTGTTCAAGGAACCTTTGCCGCTCTGCATCGTGGCGAACTATCCATCGTGGGACCGCTTCGTGTTCGCGGTGCATCCGCGCCTGGGAATCAGATCGCTCGCCGAGGTAAGCGCAAAGCGCATCCCGCTGCGCCTGTCGACGCGCGAGGACCCGACGCATTCGACGCGCAGCCTGATCGACCAGACGCTTGCGCTTTACGGCTTCTCCATCGCCGAGCTGGAGCGCTGGGGCGGCAGCCTGCAGCTCAACGGCGGGCCCGGCGATCAGCGCCGCATGCGCGCCATCGCCGAAGGCGCCGTGGACGCGATCTTCGACGAGGGCCTCGCGCTCTGGTTCGAGCACGCGCTCGCCGCGGGCTACCGCCCGCTCGCGCTCGAGCCGGAAATCTTCCGGCGGCTCGGCGAGATCGGCTGGCGGCGCGTGGTGATGCCGAAAGGCCTCTACCGCGGGCTCGACGCCGACCACGCGTGCATCGACTACAGCGCCTGGCCGCTCTATGCGCGCACCGACCTGCCGGAAGAAATCGCCTACCGGATCGTCGACGCGATCCACGCGCGCGAGGCCGAGATCGTGTGGGAGAACTTCAACCGGTGGGCACCGTACAAGGGCATCGGCGCCCTCGGCGAGGAGACCGAGGCCACGCCGCGCGACGTGCCGCTGCACCCGGGCGCCGCGCGCTGGTTCCGCGAGCACGGCTTCAAGGTCTAGCCGAAACCGGATCCGGTGTCGATCGGCTCGGTTTTCGTTCGACCAGGGAGTGGACCGTTCCACGACTAAGGAGACCCCTGCCATGCGATTCCTATCGATGATCCGTATCCAAGAGAACACCGGCCAGGTACCCAGCGAGCAGCTCATGAGCGACATGGGCAAGCTGATAGAGGAATTGACCCGCACCGGCCGCCTGATAAGCACCGCCGGGCTCCGGCCGACCTCGGAGGGGGTGCGCGTGCGCCTGCGCCGCGGCAGATTGTCGGCGGTCGATGGGCCGTTCACGGAGACGAAGGAGGTGATCGGCGGCTATGCCATCTTCGAGGCGCAGTCAAAGGCGGAGGCGATCGAGCTGACCGAGCGCTTCCTGAAGATTCACGGCGACGAGTGGGACATCGAGTGCGAAGTGCGCCAGCTGCACGGCCCGGACTGCGGCGCCGAGGCCTAGCCGCTAATCGGGAACCACGCCGGCGCGGCGGATGAACGCCGCCCAGTACTGGCGATCACGCGCGAGCGCCGCGGCGAATTCGTCCGGCGTGCCGTATTGCGGAATGAAAGCGTGCGATTCGAGCTTCGCCGCGAGCGAGGTGCGCATCGCCTTGCCGATCTCGGCGTTTAGGCGCTCGACGATCGGGCGCGGCGTGCCGGCGGGCGCCACCACGCTGAAGTTGCTCGGCATGTGGAAGTCCGGAAACCCGGCGTCCGCGATCGCCGGCACGTCCGGCAGCTGCGCCGTGCGATGGGTCACCGCGAGCGCGAGGAGCCGTCCGGATTTGAGGTGCGGCGCGACGATCGCGACGTCGGGCAGCAGGAAGTCGATCTGGCCGGCG
This sequence comes from Burkholderiales bacterium, assembly GCA_035631735.1. Lineage (GTDB taxonomy): Bacteria > Pseudomonadota > Gammaproteobacteria > Burkholderiales > SG8-39 > SCGC-AG-212-J23. Next base: position 1,873 of record DASQIG010000271.1, read on the forward strand.
AGCAGCGCCGGCAGCGCCATGCCCATGCCGCGGTAGGGCACGTGCAGGAAGCGCGCCCCGGAAGCTTCCTCGATGATGCGCACCGCGAGCGCGTTCGGCGCGCCGGAACCCGATGAGCCGTAGGTCAGCGCCCGCGGCTCGCGCCTGCCGCGCTCGACGAGCTCGCCGAGCGTGCGCAGGCCGAGCGAAGGCTGCACGCAGATCACCAGCGGTACGGTGACGCCGCGCGCGACGGGCACAAAGTCACGCTCCGGGTCGTACGGCAGGTTCTTGAACAGCGACTGGTTCACGGTCAGCGCCGGGTCGGCGGCCACGAGGAAGGTGTAGCCATCGGGCGCGGCGCGCGCCGCGCTCGCGGCGCCGACGTTGCCGCTGCCGCCGGGCAGATTTTCCACGACGAACTGCTGGCGGAGCGACTCGCCGAGCGCCTGCGCCAGCAGCCGCGCGTAGAAGTCCGTGCCGCCGCCGGCGCTGGAAGGCACGATAAGTTTCACCGGCCGCGCCGGCCACTGCGCGCACGCCGCGCCCGCGATGAGAAACAGAGTCGCCGCTAAAAGTTTTCTCACAGAGGCGCCGCAGGTTATCACGTATGATTTTGACATTAGCGAGACCACCGACCAGCGCGCCATCCTGTTCGCCGACGTGTGCGAGAGCACGCGCATCTACGAGACGCTGGGTGACACGCGGGCGCTCGAGCTCATCAACCGGCTGTTCGCGGCGCTCGAGCGCGAAGTCGACGCCGCGGGCGGCGTCACGGTGAAGACCCTCGGCGACGGCATGGTGTGCCAGTTCCGCGAGGCCGACGACGGCTATCGCGCTGCGTGCAAGATGCAGGAGGCGGTGGCGAATCTCGCGCCCTCGAGCGAGCCGACGCTCAAGATCAGCATCGGTTACACCTACGGGCCCGTGGTGCTCAAGGACGCCGACGTGTTCGGCGATACGGTGAACGTGTGCGCGCGGCTCGTGTCGCTCGCCAATCCCGCGCAGGTGCTGACGACGCGCCAGACCGTCGATGCGCTGTCGACGCCGCTGCGCGAGCGCTGCCGCGAGCTTTATGCGACCAAGGTGCGCGGGCGCGCGACCGAGGTCATGGTGTGCGAAGTGATGTGGCGGCTCGACCCGGAGACCACGCGCATCAACGACGCCGATCGCGACCTCGCGCCGCAGGCGGCGTGGACCTGGATTCTCAAGCTGACGCACTCGGGAGAGAGCTACGTCATCGACGAGGCGACGCCGGTGCGCCTGGGCCGCGAGGCCGGCAACGACATCGTGGTGAATACGGAGAATGCGTCGCGCGTGCACGCGCGCATCTTCAACCGCGACGGGCACTTCTACATCGTCGATCAATCGACCAACGGCACCTACCTGCTGGTGGACGGCACGGCGCGCGAAGTGCGCCTGCGCCGCAGCGAGTCGATGCTCGGCGAGCGCGGCTGGATCGGCCTCGGCAAGAGCGCCGCGCATCACGGCGAGCACGTGCTGCGCTACCGGCTCGAGCGCCGCTCCTGAATTAGAAAGTTCGTCGTTCCCGCGCAAGCGGGAACCCATGCTCTTCGGACAAGAAACCTGGGCCCCCGCGTTCGCGGGGGAGACAGCTGCCGTCGTTCCCGCGCAAGCGGGAACCCAATAATTGCGACCCTGGGTCCGAATTTACCGGGCTGCGA
>DASQIG010000272.1:0-7877 GCA_035631735.1 Burkholderiales bacterium
CGCTGCCGAGAGCCAGGCGCCCTCGATGGTGATGTTGGCGGCGAAGCTGCCAATCCAGATGCCGGGCCACAGGCTCCGGCGCCACAGCAGCAGCGCAGCGAGCGCGATGCCGGACGGCGGCCACACCGCCGTGGCATAGCCGGGCGATATGGCGAGCAACAGGGAAACCTTCGCCGCGGCAAAGTAGACGGCGGCGAGGAGCGCTAGCTGGAACGCGCGGCGCACGCCGCTAGCTTAACCCGCGCTCCAGATCGGCTTTCAGGTCGGCGAGCGCCTCGAGGCCCACGGCGATGCGCACCAGCCCTTCGGTGATGCCGGCCGCCGCGCGCGCCTCGGGCGAGATGCGCCCATGCGTGGTGCTCGCCGGATGAATGATGGTCGTCTTTACATCGCCCAGGTTCGCGGTGATGGAGACGAGCCGCGTGCGGTCGATGACGCGCCAGGCCGCCGGGCGCCCGCCCTTCACTTCGAAGGAAAGCACCGCCCCCGCGCCGCGCTGCTGGCGCCTGGCGAGCGCGTGCTGCGGGTGCGACTCGAGCCCCGGGTAATGGACGCGGGCGACCGCCGGGTGCCGCTCCAGCCAGCGCGCGAGCTCGAGCGCGGCCGCCGATTGCGCGTGCATGCGCAGCTCGAGCGTCTCCAGGCCTTTGAGCAGTACCCACGCGTTGAAGGGCGAAAGCGCCGGTCCCGCCGTACGCAGGAACGCGGTCATCGGCTCACCGACGAGCGCCCTGGTTCCGACCACGGCGCCACCGAGCACCCGGCCCTGCCCGTCGAGGTACTTGGTTGCCGAGTGGATCACGATATCCGCGCCGAGCTCGAGCGGCCGCTGCAGCACCGGCGTGCAGAAGACGTTGTCCACCGCGAGCAGCGCGCCGGCCGATTTAGCCACCTTGGCGAGGGCTGCGATGTCGGACACTTCGGTGAGCGGGTTCGACGGCGTTTCCAGGAACAGCAGGCGCGTGCGCGGCCGCAGCGCCGAGCGCCATTCGTCCACGCGCGTCGGCGAGACGAAGGTCGTCCCGATGCCGAAGCGGCCGAGGACGTTCGCGAAGAGCTGGATCGTGGCGCCGAACACGGCGTTGGAGCACACCACGTGGTCGCCCGCCTTCAGGTGCACGAGCGAAGTAGCGAGGATCGCCGCCATGCCGGAAGCCGTGGCGACACAGGTCTCGGCGCCCTCGAGCGCCGCGAGGCGGTCCTGGAACATGGCGACGGTAGGATTGGTGTAGCGGGTGTACACCATGCCTTCCTCGCCGCCGGCGAAGCGCGCAGCGGCCTGCGCCGCGTTGTCGAACACGAAGCTCGAGGTGAGGTAGAGCGCCTCGGCGTGCTCCTGGAACTGGCTGCGCACCTGGCCGGCACGCACGCCCAGTGTTGCGAGTGCTAGCTTTTCGTCCATAAAAAACCCGGCCCTCAGTGACGACTAAAGCGGGACCGGGTTTTCGGCACGCTTTAGCGGCATTTGTTACGCGCCCGCAAGCTGTGGCTCAAATCGGCGCGAAGAAGGCGACTATATCAGGCGGCGAGCCTCTTAGGAAGCCGCAGCTACGCGGCCAAATTCAGATCCAGCTGGGCGTCTTCCTCGCTCGAATCGCGCGCGGCGTCGCGCTGTGTCTCGATGGTACGCAGGTAGTCGATGGTGACGTCGCCGGTCACGTAGTGGCCGTCGAAGCACGACGTCTCGAAGTCGGTGAGGCGCGGATTGGCGCGTCGCACCGCATCCTTCAGCTCGTCCAGGTCCTGGTAGATGAGCGCATCGGCGCCGATCTCGCGGCAGACCTCGTCCTCGCTGCGGTGCGCTGCGATGAGCTCCGCCCGGGTGGGCATATCAATGCCGTAGACATTCGGGAAGCGCACCGGCGGCGCGGCGGAGGCGAAGAACACCTGGCGCGCGCCCGACTCGCGTGCCATCTGCACGATCTCGCGGCTGGTGGTGCCACGCACGATCGAGTCGTCGACCAGCAAGACGTTCTTGCCGGCGAACTCCATTGCCATGGGATTGAGCTTCTGGCGCACGGAGCGCTTGCGTACCGCCTGGCCGGGCATGATGAAGGTGCGACCGATGTAGCGGTTCTTGACGAACCCTTCCCGATAGGGGACGCCCAGCGCGGTTGCGAGCTGCAGCCCCGACGGGCGGCTGGAGTCCGGGATGGGGATCACGACGTCGACGTCGAGGTGCCGGTACTGGCGGCGGATCTTCTCGGCGAGCTTCTCGCCCATGTTGAGCCGCGCCTCGTAGACCGAGGCGCCGTCGATCAGCGAATCGGGCCGCGCGAGATAAACGTACTCGAAGATGCACGGATTCAAGCTCGCGTGCGGCGCACACTGCTGGCTGTGGAAGCGCCCATCCTCGTCGATGAAGATGGCTTCGCCCGGGCCGATGTCGCGCAGCACCCGAAAGCCGAGCGCGTCCACCGCGACCGATTCGGAGGCCACCATGTATTCGGTGCCCGCGGGCGTCTCGTTGTAGCCGATCACCGCCGGGCGGATGCCGTACGGGTCACGGAACGCGAGCACACCGTAGCCCGCGATCATCGCGACCACCGCGTAGGCGCCGCGCACGCGACGATGAACGTTGGCAACAGCGGTGAAGATGGTCTGCGGCTCGAGGCGCAGCTTCACCGACGCCTGCTCGAGCTCGTGCGCGAGCACGTTCACCAGCACCTCCGAATCGGAGCCGGTGTTGATGTGCCGCAGGTCGGTGCGGAACATCTCGTCCTTCAGCTGGTCGGCGTTGGTCAGGTTGCCGTTGTGGCCCAGCACGATGCCGAAAGGCGAGTTGACGTAGAAGGGCTGCGCCTCGGAGGCCTTGAATGCCGAGCCCGCCGTCGGATAGCGGCAGTGCGCGATGCCGATGTTGCCGGCGAGGTCGCGCATGTTGCGCGTGCGGAACACGTCGCGCACCATGCCCGGCGCCTTGTGCATGTGGAAGGTGTTGTGCTCGGCCGTGACGATGCCCGCGGCGTCCTGCCCGCGATGCTGCAGCAATAGCAACCCGTCGTAGAGCAGCTGGTTGACGGGGGAATGCGCGACGATGCCGAGAATCCCGCACATGGGATGAGGCTATTCCCCGGTGTGGTTAACGGTCAATGATATCGCAAGCGCTGCGCGAACGCCGGGGGCAGCCAGGGCTTGAGCTGGACTACGGTCTGCGCCAGCGAATAGCCGGTGGCGGAGTCGGTCCAGTCGGGCTTGCGCGGCAGCGAGGTGAGCCCGGCCACCATGGCGAGCACCACGACGATCAGCAGGCCGCGCAGCAGCCCGAAGAGCGCGCCGAGCCAGCGGTTCAGGCTGTGCAGCACCGACACCTTGATGAACTTGGTGAAGAGCGCGCTGAGCAGCGCCGCCACCACCAGGGTGCCGACGAAGATCAGTACGAACGCGACCACCACGCGCAGCTCGGGCCGCATCGCCGCCGGAAACCGCTCCGCCAGCGGCATCGCGAAGAGGTTGCCTGCGACGAACGCCAGGATCCAGCCCACCAGCGAGAGCACTTCGTGCACCAGGCCGCGCCACACGCCCCACGCGATCGAGAGGACCAGCACCGCGATGACGACGTAATCGAGCCAGGTCATCCGGATTTCGACGTCACCGCGCCCGGCTTCAGGCCGAGCTGCTTCAGCTTGGCGAGCGCCTGCTCGGCCGCCTCGCGGGTCGCGAACGGGCCGGCACGCACGCGCACCAGATCGCCCGCGGGCTCGGTGTAATAGGGAACCTTGGCGCCGGCGAGCTTGGCGAGCACTGCGTCGGGGCTGGTGAAGGCGCCCACCTGGATGACGTACTCGCTTTTCGCCGCAGGCTTTGCCGGCAGCTTCGGCGCAAATGGGGTTTCGTTCTCGCCCGGGATGCGCACGTTCACCGGCGGCAGCGTGCTTTTGGGCTCCGGGTCGAACACCATCGGCAGGACGACCACCGCGAGGAGCACGAGTGCGACCGCTCCCACCAGCCTGCGGCGTCCTCGCTTCTTCAGCGTTTCGACGTCTTGTTGTTCTTCAGCCATCCCAGCACTTCGCCGACGGTCAGAAACGACCCGAACACCACGATCTTATCATTCTCGTGCGCGCGCTTCAGCGCGGCGGCGAACGCCTGCGCCGGCGTGGCAAAGCGCTCGACCTCGCCATGCACGTGCTGCGCGAGCTGATCGGCGCTCGCGGCGCGCGGGCCGCTGAGCGTTGCGAGATGCCAGCGCGTTATGCGCGGCGCAAGGGCAGCGAGCACGCCGCCGATATCCTTGTCGCGCAGCATGCCGCACACCGCGATGGTTTGCGGCGCGTAGCCCGAGGCGAGCAGATTCTCCGCGAGCACCTTTGCTGCCTCGGGATTGTGCGCGACATCCAGAATGATCTGTGGCCGCCCGGGCAGCACCTGGAAGCGCGCCGCAAGCGTGACCTCCGCGAGCCCGCGGCGCACCGCCTGCATCTCCAGCGGCAGCCTGTCGCGCAGGCAATCGAGCGCGCACATCGCCGCGGATGCATTGCGCAATTGCATCGCGCCGCGCAGCGCCGGATGCGCGAGGCCCGGGCGCTTGCCGGCCGGCCCCCAGTACGTCCACTGCGACTTCTCGTCCGTGTAGCCGAAGTCGCGCCCCAGCAGGTAATGCACACCCGGCGCCTGCAGCACCGTGCGCGGCGGCGCGGGCTCCGCAACCACGGCAGGGCGCCCGGCGCGGAAGATGCCCGCCTTCTCGCGTCCGATCGATTCGCGATCCGGGCCCAGGTAGTCGACATGATCGATGCCGACGCTCGTGAGCACCGCGCAGTCCGCGTCCACGACGTTTACCGCATCCAGGCGGCCGCCCAGGCCGACTTCCAGCACCGCCGCTTCGATACGCTCGCGCGCGAAGAGCCAGAGTGCAGCCAGCGTGCCGTATTCGAAGTAGGTGAGCGCGACGTCCTCACGAGCTGCTTCCACGGCGTCGAACGATTCGCCGAGCGCCGCATCGCTCGCCTCGACACCGGTGACGCGCACGCGCTCGTTGTAGCGCTCAAGATGCGGCGACGTGTAGAGCCCGGTCTTGTAGCCACCGGCCCGCAGCATCGCTTCGAGCATCGCGCAGCATGATCCCTTGCCGTTCGTGCCCGCGACGGTGATCGCGGGGCACCCAAGGTCCACTTGCATGCGCTGCCCTACGGCGGCAACGCGCTCGAGGCCGAGCGCGACGGTCTTCGGATGCTGGCGCTCGATGAAGGCGAGCCACTCGGTGAGCGTCTTCACGCGAGGCTTTCCTGGTAGATGCGCCGCACGGTGTCGATGGTATCCGCGTCCTGCGGCCGCTTGTCGGGGCGGTAGCCTTTGACGCGCGCGAAGCGCAGCGCGAGCCCGCCCGGATACTGCGAGCTCTCCTGCAAGTCGTTGAAGGCGATTTCCACCACCAGCTCGGGACGCACGCGTACCGTCCAGTCGTCGCGCCCAAGCTCACGCTTGAGAAATTCACGCGTCTGCCACTCGAGCGTCGCATCGGTCAGGCCTTTGAAGGTTTTCCCGAGCATGACGAAATCACCGGTGCGCGGATCGCGGGCGCCCAGATGCAGGTTGGAGAGCCAGCCGCGCCGCCGGCCATGGCCCCATTCCGCGGCGAGCACCACGAGGTCGAGCGTACGCGCGCGCTTTACTTTGAGCCAGGCGGCACCGCGCCGCCCCGCTTCGTAGGGCGCGTCGAGCGCCTTCGCCATCACGCCCTCGTGCCCCGCGCGCAGCGCGTCTTGGTAGAAGCGTTGCGCTTCGTCGAGGTCCCCGGTGACGATCGCCGGCGTTACTGCTTGAGCGGGCAGCGCGGCGCCCAGTGCCGCGCGGCGCTCGCGAGTCGCATGGTCGAAGAGCACCGTGCCGTCGCGCAGCAGGCAGTCGAAGAAGAACACCGAAAGCGGCCGCTCGGCGGCGTGCGGATCCTGCTGGCTGCCGAAGCGGCTCATCGTCACCTGGAACGGGTGCGGGCGGCCATCGGCACGAAGCGCAATCGCCTCGCCGTCGAGAATCAGCTCGCGCGCCGCCGCGCCGCGTACGGCGGCGACGATCTCGGGCGCGCGCGAGGTGACGTCGTTCAGGTTGCGCGTGTAGATGCGCACCTCGTCGCCGCGCTTATGCACCTGCACGCGCGCGCCGTCGAGCTTCCATTCGACCAGTGCCGTGCCGAGCGCGGCCAGCGCCGCGCGCATGTCCTCGGCGGGCTGCGCCAGCATCGGCAGCACCGGCTGCATGAGCTGCACGGAGAATCGCGCGAGCGCGCCGGCGCCGCCGCTCAGCGCAGCCGCCGCCACCGGCGCGATGGCGCCGGCGAAGGCGACCGCGCGGCGCACTTCAGCCGCGGGCAGCGCGGCGGCGGCAGCGACCGCCTCGATCATGATCCCCTCGAGCGCCCCCTGGCGCAGCTCCCCGACCATCAGGCGCACGAGGAAGTCTTGCTCTTCACCTGTAGCGCGCGCGAAGAGCTCGCGCAGCAGCGCGCCGCGACGCTCGGCCGCGCCCTTGCCCTTGACTTGCTTGAGCGCGGCGAAGGCGGCATCCACATCGCGCAGCGTGAGCGATGGCGCGCTCGCCGCGCTGGCGCGCGCAGCCTGCAGCGCGGCGTAGCCGACGGCGAGCTTGCCCTGGCGAATGTCGCCGCTGAGATAGGGCAGCGCGATCTCGATTTCTTCGCGCGCGAGCGGCCGCAGGAAATCGGCGAGCGCGCGGATCTTCGCGAGGCGGCTCGGGGTCGCAGCGACCCGGTCCGACACCCGGACCAGTTCGGCAAGCAGCGACATGGGCCGAACGTCAGGCCGTGACTTCGGCCGGCACCCGCAGCATGAGGGACAACAGCAGATGCAGCTTGTCGCGCAGCTGGCGCCGGTCGACGATCATGTCGATCGCGCCTTTCTCGAGCAGGAACTCGGCGCGCTGGAAGCCCTCCGGCAGCTTCTGGCGCACCGTCTGCTCGATGACTCGCGGCCCGGCGAAGCCGATCAGCGCCTTCGGCTCGGCGAGCGCCACATCGCCGATCATGGCGAAGCTCGCCGAGACGCCGCCCATCGTCGGATCGGTGAGCACGGTGACGAAGGGCAGCCGCCGCTCGGCAAGGTCGGTGAGCGCGGCGGTCGTCTTCGCCATCTGCATGAGCGAGAGCGCGCCCTCCTGCATGCGCGCGCCGCCCGAGGCGCAGACGCAGACGAAAGGCAGCTTCTGCTCGATGGCGACGCGCACGCCGCGTACGAAACGCTCGCCGACCACCGAGCCCATCGAGCCGCCCATGAAGTCGAACTCGAACGACGCGCAGACCAGGCCGAGCGCCTTGATCGAGCCCTGCATGACGACCAGCGCGTCGCCTTCGGCGGTCTGCTCCTGCGCTTCCGCCAGCCGCTCGGTGTAGCGGCGGGAGTCTTTGAACTTGAGCGGGTCCAGCGGCAGCACCTCGGCGCCGATCTCGAAGCGCCCGTCCGGATCGAGCAATGCATCGAGGCGCGGCCGCGCGGCGAGGCGCTCGTGATGGCCGCACTTCGGGCAGACGTTCAGGTTCTTCTCGAGGTCGGTGCTGTAGAGCACCGCATCGCAGGCGGCGCACTTGGTCCACAGGCCCTCGGGCACGCTCTTGCGGCTGCCGGCGCCGGTGCGCTGGATCTTGGGCGGCAGGAGTTTTTGCAGCCAGCTCATTTGGAAAATGAGGCGTCGAGCGCCTGCCGGATGGGCCGCAGGAAGCTCTTCACGCGCGCGAGCGCCTCGGCCGGCGCGGCTTCGATCTCCTGGATCAGGCGGCTGCCGATCACCACGGCGTCCGCGGTCTCGGCCACGCGCCGCGCGGACTCGGCGTCGCGGATGCCGAAGCCGACGCCGATCGGCAGCTTGGTGGCCGCGCGGATCTGCGGAATCCGCTTGCTCACCTCGGAGAGGTCGAGATGCGC
>DASQIG010000273.1:0-3084 GCA_035631735.1 Burkholderiales bacterium
TCGGATTTCGGCGGCGATGCCGCGGAGCGCGCGGTTCTTGATGTCGGTGGCGGCGCGCGAAAGCTCGCGTGCCGCGGCGCGTGCCGCAACGCCGAGCTCGCGGACCGCCGCCGCTACGTCAAGCTTTTGCTCCACCGGCGAAGTTTAGCCCAAGGCGCAGGAACGCCTCCCACGGCTCTGCAGCAGCGACGCCCTTGATTGCGCGATCGATCGCGGCCGCGGCGGCGATTGCCCGCGCGATGCGCCGAGGCGGGAAGCGCTGCACGGCGCCCTCGACCGCGCGGCGCAGCGTGCGGTTGAAGATCCGCTCGGCGTTGCCTTCCTGCAGCGCGAACAGCGCGCTCGAGATGACAAACAGCACGAACGTCGGCGGCTCTCCCTCGGCGCGCAGGCCGTCGATCACGCGCGTGTAGCGGCCGAGATCGCCGGCAACGAGGGCCTCGGCTGCGTCGTACGGGTCGTAGCGCGCCACGCTCGCCACCGCTGAGTGCACCGTCTCCATCGAGAGCTCGCCCGGCGGCGCGAGCAGCGCGAGCTTCTGCAGCTCCTGGTGAGCGGCAAGCAGGTTGCCTTCGACGCGCTCGGCGAGAAACTCGAGCACTTCGCGGCTCGCGCGCTGCTGCTGGCGCGCCAGGCGCTCCGCGAGCCACGCCGGCAGACGCGGCCGATCGATCGGCCAGATCTCGACCACCGCGCCGAGGCGCGCCAGCGCGTTGAACCACGGCGAGCCCTGGCTCGCGCGATCGAGGCGCGGCAGCGCGACGAGCAGCAGCTGCTCCTCGCTCGGCCGCTCGCAATAGGCGCCGATCGCTGCGGCGCCCTGCGGTCCCGGCTTGCCGCTGGGCAAGCGCAGCTCGACGATTTTCCTGGTGGCGAAAAGCGACAGGCTGCCCATCGCATGGCTGAACTCGCTCCAGTCGTAGCCGCGCCCGGGCTCGAGCACCTCGCGTTCCGCGAAGCCGGCGCGGCGCGCCGCGGCGCGCACCGCGTCTGCCGCCTCCATGGCGAGCAGCGGCTCATCGCCGTGGATGGCGTACGCCGGCAGCAGCCGCCGCGCGAGCTGGGTTTCGAGCTCCTTCGCGCGCAGCTGCATCATTCGGCCTTGGGCTTGGGACGCTCGACGGCGGCGAGCCGGCGCATCACCTGCTGCACCATGTCGCTTTGCATGTCGCGGAACAGGAGCTGCTCTTCAGCTTCTTTCGCGAGGATCTCGGCATCGTTGTAAGTCACATCGCGCGACAACTGCACCAGCGTCGTCGGCACGTAGTTGATCCCTTTGCCGTCGTGCACCCGGTAATTCACCGTGTAGCGCAGGCGGAATTCGCTCACGCGGCCCGTGCCGGTGAGCGACAGGATGATCTTTTCGCGATTCTCGCCCGTCAGCTCGAGGACGGCGTCCGCGACCTTCGGATCATCGACCACTTTCACGCTGGTCCCGGCCTCGATATTGCGCTTGAGCTCGAGCGCGATGCCGGTCTTGGCATTCGGGATGTACAGCGTGTCGAAAGGCACGCTCACGCTGCCGCGCAGGTGAAAGCCGCAGCCGGCGAGGGCAAGCGACAGGAGAATCGTCAGCCGACGCTTCATACCACCACGTTGATCAGGCGCCCCGGAACGATGACGATGCGCTTGATGATCTTGTCGCCGATCTGCCGTTTTACGAATTCGAGCGACTTGACGTTTGTCTCTAGCGCCCTTTGATCCGCGGATTTCGGAACACGGACGGTTCCGCGCTTGACGCCGTTGACCTGCACCACCAGCTCGATCTCGTCCTGCTCGAGCGCCGCCGCATCGGGCTGGGGCCAGGGCACCTGCATCACGTCCTCGCCGAAGCCGAGCTCGCGCCACAGCTGGTGCGCGATGTGCGGCGCGATCGGCGAGAGCAGCCGGATCAGGATCGACAGCCCTTCCCTGGACGTCTCGTCCCACTCAGGCAGCGCCTCCAGCGCGTTCAGGATCTTCATGCAGGCGGAGGCGACCGTGTTGAATTTCTGGCGCTCGATGTCGTCGTTCGCCTTCTTCAGCTCCGCATGGATCTGGTAGCGGATCTCGCGATCCATGGCCGGCGCGCACTTCGCCCGTGAGAACTTGTACGCGAAGTCCCAGACCCGCCGCAGGAAGCGGTAGGAGCCCTCGACGCTCTCGTCGCTCCATTCGAGGGTGTTGGTCGGCGGCGAGGCGAACATCGTGTAGAAGCGCGCCGTGTCGGCGCCGTACTGGTCGATCAGCGCCTGCGGGTCCACGCCGTTGTTCTTGGACTTGGACATCGTGCCGATACCGTCATAGACGACCGGCACGCCATCCGCTGTGCGCTGCGCCGAAATGATCCTGCCTTTCGCGTCGCGCTCCATCGTGACGTCGGCCGGATTGACCCATTCCCGCCGCCCGCTCGCATCGGTGTAGTAGGACTCGGCGAGCACCATGCCCTGCGTGAGCAGGTTGGTGAACGGCTCGGTGATCTCGGGGATCAGGCCTTCGTCGCGCATCAGCCGCTGGAAGAAGCGCGAGTAGAGCAGGTGCAGGATCGCGTGCTCGATGCCGCCGATGTACTGGTCGACCGCCATCCAGTACTGCGCGCGCTCGTCGACCATCGCGTTCTCCTGGCCCGGGCAGCAGAAGCGCGCGAAGTACCAGGACGAGTCGACGAAGGTGTCCATCGTGTCGGTCTCGCGCTTCGCCGCGCGGCCGCACTCGGGGCACTTGGTATTGACGAATTCCGGCAGCTTGTTGAGCGGATTGCCGGTGCCGTCGGGCACCAGATGCTCGGGCAGCACGACCGGCAGGTCCTTGTCAGGCACCGGCACGTCGCCGCATGCCGGGCAGTGAATGATGGGGATCGGGCAGCCCCAGTAGCGCTGTCGCGAGATGCCCCAGTCGCGCAGGCGCCACTGCACCTGCTTCTCGCCCAGGCCTTTCGCCTTCAGATCCGCTGCGATCGCCTCCACCGCCTGCTGGTAATCGAGGCCTTCATACTTTCCGGAGTTGATGAGCACGCCGTGCTCCGCGTACTCCGGCCGCCACGGCGGATCGGTGCGGCTGCCGAGCGGATGGCGAATCACCGGCTTGATCGGCAGGCCATACCTC
>DASQIG010000274.1:0-9424 GCA_035631735.1 Burkholderiales bacterium
GGCATGGTGCTGTTCGTCGGCGGCACCGGCTCCGGCAAGTCGACCTCGCTCGCCGCGATGATCGGCTACCGCAACGACAACTCGCACGGCCACATCGTCACCATCGAGGACCCGGTGGAGTACGTGCATCCGCACAAGAACTGCATCATCACGCAGCGCGAAGTGGGGGTTGACACCGAATCCTGGCAGGCGGCGCTCAAGAACACCCTGCGCCAGGCGCCCGACGTGATCCTGATCGGCGAGATCCGCGACATGGAGGTGATGGAGCACGCCATCGCCTTCGCCGAGACCGGCCACCTGTGCCTCGGGACGCTGCACGCCAACAACTCCAACCAGGCGATGGACCGCATCATCAACTTCTTCCCGGAGCAGCGCCGCCAGCAGCTGCTCATGGACCTGTCGCTCAACCTGAAGGGAGTGATCTCGCAGCGCCTGATCCCGAACCGCGAAGGCAAGGGCCGCGTCGCAGCGGTGGAGGTGATGCTCAACTCGCCGCTGATCTCGGACCTCATCTTCAAGGGCGAGGTCCACGAGATCAAGGAGATCATGAAGAAATCGCGCGAGCTCGGCATGCAGACCTTCGACCAGGCGCTGTTCGACCTGTTCGAGGCCGGGCGCATCAGCTACGAAGACGCGCTACGCTTCGCCGACTCCACCAACGAGGTGCGCCTCAACATCAAGCTCAACAGCAAGATGGCGAAGGAGAAGGACTTGAGCAAAGGCATCGAGCACCTGGACATCGTCTGACGCCGAGGCAATCCAAAAAGGCCGCGAGAGCGGCCTTTTTTGTTTCTACGCTCGGCCGACGCTAGACTGCCGGCATGCAAAAGCGGGTGCTGATCGCCGGCGGCGGGCCGGCCGGGATGATGTTGGGACTGCTCCTCGCGCGCGCCGGGCTCGGCATTACGGTGCTCGAGAAGCATGCGGATTTCCTGCGCGACTTCCGTGGCGACACGATCCATCCCTCGACCCTGCAGGTGCTGCAAGAGCTGGGGCTGGTCGAGGCTTTCCTGCGTCTGCCGCACACCAAGGTGCCGAAGCTCGGTGCACGCTTCGGCGACCGGACGTTTCCGATAGTCGACTTGCAAGGCGTCGGCACGCACTACCCGTTCATCGCAATGATCCCGCAATGGGATTTTCTCGACTTCGTCGCGCAACACGCGCGCGCCTATCGTGGCTTCGAGCTGCGCATGCAGACGGAGGCGACCGGCCTTGTGTTGGATGGCGCCCGCGTCACGGGCGTGCAAACAAGCGCCGGCCCGCTCGCAGCGGATCTGGTCGTCGCGGCGGACGGGCGTCATTCCACGCTACGCGCCGCCGCCGGCCTGGAAGTGATCGACCTCGGCGCCCCGATCGATGCCTTGTGGTTTCGCCTGGCGCGCAAGGCCGGAGACCAGGCGCAGACCATGGTGCGCTTCGGCCGCGGCAGCATCGCGGTGATGCTCGACCGCGGCGACTACTGGCAGTGCGCTTTCGTCATCGGCAAGGGCGCGCTCGAGGAGGTCAAGGCGCGCGGCCTGGACGCATTCCGCGCCGCGGTGGCGCGGGCCCTGCCCTTTGCCGGCGAGCGCGTGCGCGAGATCGCAACCTGGGACCAGGTGAAACTGCTGACCGTCCAGGTGAACCGCCTGCGCACTTGGTTCCGCGAAGGACTGCTTTGCATCGGCGACGCCGCGCATGCGATGTCGCCGGTCGGGGGCGTGGGCATCAATCTCGCCATCCAGGACGCGGTGGCCGCCGCGAACGTATTGTGGAAGGGAGATTTCTCCGCGCGTAGCCTGAAAGCGGTTCAGGAGCGGCGCGATTTTCCGACACGCGTCACGCAGCGCTTTCAAGTGCTCGTGCAGGACCGGATCCTGAGCCGGGTGCTGGCCGCGGAAGCCGATGCCGAAAAGCCGCCACTCGTGCTGCAACTGCTCGCGCGGTTTTCGTTCCTGCGTCGGATTCCGGCGCGCATCGTCGGCGTCGGCGTGCGGCCGGAGCATGTGCGCTCACCGGCGGTGGCTGCCTGAGACGATCTTGAACTCGTAGAGCCGGCATTCGAGCGCGCCATTCCAAAGCGGCGTGCGCCGCGAAGGCTCGAGCCGGATCAGCTTCGGCAGCCGCAGATCGGCGGTGAAGATGTAGCAGCGCCAGCCGGCGTAGCGCTGCTTGAGCGCATCGCCAAGGCGCGGGTAGAAGCGCGCCAGCTCCTCGGCGCTTCCCATGCGCTCGCCGTACGGCGGGTTCATCACCATGACGCCTGCGGCCGCTGGTGCAGGCCGCTCGAGCACATCCGCCTGCTCGAGCTTCACCCAGCGCTCGACGCCTGCCCCCGCCAGATTGCGCCGCGCCGCGGCGATTGCCTTCGGATCGCTATCGCTACCGTAGAGCTGCGGTGCGCGTTCCAAACCCCGGTGCTCGCGTTTGACGCGCTCCCATAGTTCGGCGTCGAAAGCCGCCAGCCGCTCGAAGCCGAAGTTGCGCTTCGCGCCGGGCGGGCGGCCGCGTGCCAGGGCCGCCGCCTCGACCAGCAGCGTGCCCGCGCCGCACATCGGATCCATGAGCACTTCATCCGCCGTCCAGCCGCTCAGCAGGACGATGCCGGCGGCGAGGTTCTCGCGCAACGGCGCCTCTCCCGCCCCGGCGCGCCAGCCGCGCTTGAAGAGCGGCTCGCCGGAGGTGTCCAGATACAGCGTGGCGCGCTGCGCCTCGAGAAATGCATGCACGCGCACATCGGGTGTTGTGCGATCGACGCTCGGGCGCTTGCCGAGCGTGTCGCGGAAGCGGTCGCACACCGCGTCTTTGATGCGCAGGGTCGCGAACTCGAGGCTCTTCAGCGGGCTGTGCTGCGCCGTGACGTTGACGCGCAGCGTGCGCTCGACGCGGAAATGGCGCAGCCAGTCGATCGCGCGCACGGCCGCATAGAGGTCGTGCTCGTCGCGGTAATCGAACTCTGCGGTGCGCCACAGGATGCGCGACGCGACGCGCGACCAGAGGTTGGCGCGATAGCAGGCGTCCCAGCCGCCCGGGAAGGCGACGCCGCCCGGCACGGCGGCAGCGCTGATGTCGAGTTCGGCGAGCTCGCGCACGAGCAAGGGCTCCAGCCCGCGCGGACAGCTCGCGAAGAACTGCTCAGTCCGGCTTGAAGACAACGACCAGCACCGCGGCGACGAGGACGAGCACCGGGAATTCGTTGAACCAGCGCAGCCACACGTGGCTCCTGGTGTTGCGATCGGCCCTGAAGTCGCGCAGCAGCTTGCCGCACCACAAGTGGTAGCCGGCGAGCACCGCCCCGAGCGCCATCTTCGCGTGCAGCCAGCCCCCCGCGCCACGGAACCACCCGAGCCACAGCCAGGCGCCGAAGACCAGCGTCAGCACGGCGCCCGGCGTCATGATTCCCCAGTAGAGCTTGCGCTCCATCACCTTGAAGCGCTCGCGCGAGGCGAAGTCCTCCGTCATCGCGTGATACACATAGAGCCGCGGCAGATAGAACAGCCCGGCGAACCACGTCACCATGAAGATGATGTGCAACGACTTGACCCAGAGCATCAGGCGCTCATTTACGTGGAAAAGCGCCGGCGCGCGTACATGATGGCGATGACGTAGCCGGCGGCAGCATACGCCAGCAGTACCGCGACGTGCACGGCAACCTGCGCCGGCCATCGCCCGGCGACGAGCGGGCGCACCAGCTCGACGCCGTGGTAAAGCGGCAGCGCCTGCGCGACCGCCAGGACCGGCCGCGGCAGCTGCTCGGCCGGAAAGAACACGCCGGAGATCATCGTCATCGGCGTCATGATGAGCGTCATGTAGAAGCTGAAGAAGTCCCAGTTCTTCGCCAGCACGGTCATGATGAGCCCGCACGCGGCGAAGGCGAGCCCGACCAGGAACGCGACCGGCAGGGTAAGCACCACGATCGGCGACGCCGCTAGGCCGAACACCGCTGCCACGGCGAGAATGGTCGCGCCCGAGAGCCACGCCTTGCTCGCGGCCCACACGATCTCGCCGGCGACGATGTCGTCGATGACGAGCGGTGCGTAAAGGATCGCGTCCCAGGTTTTCTGGCCGTGCATGCGCGAGAAGCCCGAGAACATCGACTCGAAGGACGCCGTGAACATGGTGGCGGAGCACAGCGTCCCCGCCGCGAAAAAGGCGATGTACGACATGCCCTCGACTGAGGGCAGCAGCGCGCCGAGACCGTAGCCCAAGCCGAAAAGCAGGATCAGCGGGTCGGCGAGGTTCGACAGCACCGACGCGATGACGAGCTTGCGCCAGACGAGGAAGTTGCGGCGCCAGACCGCTATCCAGCGCATCAATCCCTCAGGTCGCGGCCGGTGAGCTTGAGGAACACATCCTCCAGGCTAGCCGGGCGGTGCAGGTAGGCGAGGTCGGGATGCTCGCTCAGATCGGCGAGCACAGGCGCCGCATCGGCCGCGTAGACGAACACGGTGTCGCCAACGCGCTCTACTCGCGGCGCAAGGCGCCGTGCGTGCACCATCCACTGCTCAGATCCGTTGCCATGCACCTCCACTACGTGCGGCTCGATGTGCTCGGCGATGAGCGCGCGCGGCGAGCCGGCCGCGATGAGGCGCCCGCGATCCATGATGGCGAGGCGATGGCACAGGCGCTCGGCCTCCTCCATGAAATGGGTGGTGAGGATCAGCGTCTTGCCTTCCTGGGTCAGGCGGCGCAAGCGCTCCCAGATCAGATGCCGCGCCTGGGGATCGAGGCCGGTGGTGGGCTCGTCCATGAAAAGGAGCTGCGGGTCGTTGATGAGCGCGCGCGCCAGCGTGAGACGCCGCTTCATGCCGCCAGAAAGCGTGCTGATGCGCGCGTCTTCGCGCCCCGTGAGACCGGCGAAGTCGAGGAGCGCCGGCACTTTTGCGGCGACCGCGGCTCGCGTCATGTCGAAATAGCGTCCATAGACGAGCAGGTTCTCGGCGACGGTGAAATCCGGGTCGAGGTTGTCGAACTGCGGCACGACGCCAACGCGCTGGCGAGCTTCGCGCGCACGGGCGGGGACGGGTTCGCCAAGCAGTTGGATGTCGCCATCGTCGGGATAGGTGAGGCCGAGGCACAAGCGCAGCGTCGTGGTCTTGCCGGCGCCGTTCGGGCCGAGAAGCCCGAAACATTCGCCGGGCGCGACATCGAGATCGACGCCGCTCACGACTTCGAGCGTGCCGTAGCGCTTGCGCAAGGTACGCGCGCGCAGGACGCTCATGCGCAATGGGCGCGGACGAGTCCCCGCAGGATGTGCAGCTTGCGGTGAAAGAAGTGGTCCGCCCCGGGCACCAGCACGACCGGCAGGTCCTGCGGCCGCGCCCAGTCGAGCACCGCGGCGAGCGGCACGGTTTCGTCGTGCTCGCCGTGGATGACCAGCGTCCCGGCCGCGACCGGCGGCAGCTCGAAGCGCGTGACCGCGACACCGATGAGCACCAGCTCCTGCGCTTTGACGCGCTGCGCGAGCAGGACTTGCACGCCCGCGCCGAATGAAAATCCCGCGAGCGCTAGCCGAGCGGGATTCAGATGCGCGACGATCGCCGCGAGGTCCTCGAGCTCGCCGCGGCCCTCGTCGTGCGTGCCCTCGGTCTCGCCGACGCCGCGAAAGTTCGGCCGCCACGACTGGTAGCCGAGTTCCACGAAGGCGCGCGCCAGCGTCTGCACCACCTTGTTGTCGAGCGTGCCGCCGAAAAGCGGGTGCGGATGCGCGATGAGCGCAATGCCCATGGGATGAGAGGCGGCCGGCCCTTCGGGATCGTCGACAGCGCACTCGATACGGCCGACCGGGCCGGCGATGAATTCCCGGCGGGTGCTCGCCCTCACATGCGCAGGCGCTCGACGATGCGGCCGTGCTGCAGGTGCTCCGCGATGATCTCGTCGACGTCCGCGCGGTCAACGTAGGTGTACCAGACCGCCTCCGGGTAGACGACGACGCACGGGCCCTCCTCGCAGCGGTCCAGGCAACCGGCCTGGTTGATGCGGATCTTGCCCTGACCGGCGAGGCCCAGCTCCTTGACGCGGCGCTTGGCGTAGTCGCGCAGCTCGCTCGCGCCCTTGTCGTTGCAGCACACGCGCCCGCCGTCGCGCTGGTTGCAGCAGAAGAAGACGTGTCTTGCGTAATAGGACATACGCGATTTTAGCCGACGGGCTCGCGCCGCCGCGCCGCGAGCAGCATGAGGTAGCCGAGCGCCACATAGGCCCAGAGCGCGCTCACCAGGCGCGTGACGCCATTGAAGTTGAGGAAATGTCCCTGCTGCCAGAGCTTGAGCGACGCGGCGAGATAGGGATTGGGTGGCGCCAGGTTCACGAGCACCGTGGCCGCCATGAGCAGGACCGCCGCGGTTGCAAGGCGCGCGACGCGCGGCATCGCAAGCGCCGCCAGCGCGAGCAGGATGCCTGCCGCGAGCCCGTAGCGGGCGCCGGGCGTCAGCCAGACGAGCACGTTTTCGGCGTGCAGCAGGATGGCGAAGGCGGCAGTCTTCACGCCAATCGCGGCGAGCACCAGGGCGAGAAACATCGTGCGCCCCGGCCGCCCCGGCCGGGCGAGCGCCGAGAGCAGCAGGCCGACGCTCACCAGGTTGGCGGCTGCGATGAACGCTTCGATGCCGACGAAGAACTGCGGCGCCCGGGCACGCCCCATGCCGGGCGCGAGCCACTCGCGCAGGTCGCCGGCCGCGAAGAGCAGCGTCGCCGGGTTGAGTTGCGTGAAGAGCCACAGCGCGAGCAGCGCAAGCCCGAAGTCGATGTCGGTGCCGTCGAGGAAGGCCGCGCTGCGCAGCCGCTGGAGCGGGCCTCCGAGGAGCGCGGGCACCGCCAGGACGGCGAGCGCGGCGCCGCAGGCGGCGCCGGCGAGATTGCAGAGCACGTCGAGGTTCGCCGCCACGCGAGTGGGCAGATAGCTCTGCGCCGCCTCGAGCGAAAGCGACAGCAATGCGGCGCTCGCCACCGCGATGCCGAAGGCGGCAAGCGCAGGCGTGCGCGGGTAAAGCGCAGCCACGCACAGGAAGCCGTAGGGCATGTAGCCCAGGATGTTGAGCGCGACGTCGAGGGTCATGACGTAGCGCGGCCAGGGCGAGCTCAAATAGGCGAACGGCGAGAGCCCGTGATCGTGCCAGCCTTCGAGCGGATAGAGCGAAGCGTAGACCACCAGCAGTACATAGACGGCAAAGGCGATGCGCGCGAGCGGAAGCGCGCCCGCGCGCGCCGCGCCGGGGTCAGCGTCGTGCGCCGTGGTGTTGCGCCTGCGCGAGCGGCCTCATGCGCGCGCAATCATAGCCGCCGCTGCCACACCTGCCAACGCTCCTTGCCCGCGAGCACCGGCACCGACTGCGCCGCGGGCACCGCTTCATCTTCGAGCAGCGCGAACGCCGGATCGAGCAGCATGTGCAATTCGTGCGCGCTAATCCCGAAGGGCGGGCCGCGTTCGTTATCGTCGAAGAAGAAGAAACCCACGAGCAGCCCGCCCGGGAGCACCAGCTCCGCGATGCGCACGCCCCAGCGCGGCCATTCGCGCCGTGGCAGCGCGCAGAGAAACGTGCGCTCGTAGACGAGCTCGAACGGCGCCTCGGCGAGGGCGAAGAAATCCGCCTTCCTTACACGGTGCGCAAGCTTGCCGAGCCGGCGGCTCGAGCGCTCGATCGCGGCCTCGGAGAAGTCGATGCCAAGCACGTCGTCGCCGTGTTCGGCAAAGGCGCGCACTTCATAGCCGGAGCCGCAACCTGGCACGAGCACGCGCCGGGCCGCCGGAGACCTTGGCAGCCACTGCGCGAGCTTCGGCGGCACGCGACCCGCGTCCCACGGCGTGACGCCGTCGCGGTACCGCGTGTCCCAGAATTCCGGCCTAGAAGAGTCGGATGCCAAGCAGGATCAGCGCAGCCAGAGCAACGACCAGCAGCGCGAGCAGTAGACGATTGCGCCGCACATGTTCGGCCGTGAGGCGCTCGACCGCGCCGCGCAACTCAGCGAGGCGGTCTTCGGCGAGCGCCCGATGCACGAGGCGCGGGAGCTGCGGCAGCGTCGCCGCCCAGTACGGCGCCTCGCGGCGCACGCTGCGCAGCAAGCCGCGCCAGCCCACCTGCTCCCCCATCCAGCGCTCGAGGAAGGGCTTCGCCGTGGTCCACAGGTCGAGATCCGGATCGAGCTGGCGGCCGAGGCCCTCAATGTTGAGGAGCGTCTTCTGCAGCATGACGAGCTGCGGCTGGATCTCGACGTTGAAGCGCCGCGAAGTCTGGAACAGGCGCAGCAGCAGCCGGCCGAAGTAGATCTCCTTCAGCGGCCGCGCGAACACCGGCTCGCACACCGCGCGTATCGCGGTCTCGAACTGGTCGATGCGGGTGCCCGGCGGCACCCAGCCCGCGTCGAGGTGCGCCTGGGCGGCGCGGCGGTAGTCGCGGTTGAAGAAGGCGAGGAAATTCTGCGCCAGGTAGCTCTTGTCCACCTCGGTGAGCGTGCCCATGATGCCGAAGTCGAGCGCGATATAACGGCCGCGGTTCTCGCCCTCGGTCGCGACGAGGATGTTCCCCGGGTGCATGTCGGCGTGGAAAAACCCGTCGCGGAACACCTGCGTGAAGCAGATCTCGACGCCCGCGCGCGCCAGCGCCTTGAGGTCGATGCCGCGCTCCTTCAACACCGCGATGTGCGAGACCGGCACGCCGTGCATGCGCTCCATCGTCATCACGCGCTCGGAGCAGAGGTCCCAATGCACCTCCGGCACCGCAAGCAAAGGCGAATACGCGAAATTGCGCCGCAGCTGGCTCGCGTTGGCCGCCTCGCGCATCAAGTCGAGCTCCTCGTCCAGGTGGTGCGCGAATTCGGCCACCACCTGGCGCGGCTTGAGGCGCCGGCCCTCGGGCGAGAGCCGCTCGACGAGCGCCGCGGCCGTCTCGAGAAGCGCCAGATCTTTGGCCACCGCGCGCTCGACGCCGGGCCGCAGCACCTTGATGGCGACTTCGCGCCCGTCTTGCAGCTTGGCGAGATGTACCTGCGCGATCGAGGCGCTTGCCACGGGCGTACGCTCGACGCCGGCGAAGAGCTCGCCGAGCGGCCGGCCGAGGCTGCGCTCGATTTCGGCAAATGCGAGATCCGGGTCGAATGGCGGCACGCGATCCTGAAGTTTCGCGAGCTCGTCGGCGATGTCCGGCGGCAGCAGGTCGCGGCGCGTGGAGAGCACCTGGCCGAACTTGACGAAGATCGGCCCGAGCCGCTCGAACGCCTCGCGCAGCCGCTGGCCGCGCGGCTCGGGCCGCCGGCCGGCGAGCAGGCGCAGCATGAAATCGCCCGGCACGCGCGGCATGAACTCGTGCAGGCCATAGCTCACCGCGATGGCGAAGATGCGCACGAGGCGCACGAGCCTAATCAAGGCGCGCGATCCGCTGTTCGAGACTTGCGAGCGTCTGGCCGAGGCGCTCGATGTCCGCCGAGAGCTGCTCGAGCTCGGCACGGCGCA
>DASQIG010000275.1:0-2589 GCA_035631735.1 Burkholderiales bacterium
GAAGCGAACGCCTTGATGCGCGCGATCGGGCGCAGCCCGAGCTCCCGCACTTTCTTCGCCGAAGCCAGGACCACGGCCGCAGCGCCGTCGTTGATGCCGGAGGCATTGCCGGCGGTGACGCTGCCGTTCTTGTCGAACGCGGGCTTGAGCGCCGCGAGCGCATCGACCGTCGTGCCGTGGCGCACGTACTCGTCGTCCTTGAACATGATCGGGCCTTTGCGAGACGGCACTTCTACCGTGACGATCTCGTCGGCGAACCTGCCCGTCTTCTGCGCCGCCTCGGCCTTGTTCTGGCTCGCGGCGGCGAACTTGTCCTGGTCTTCGCGCGTGACGGCGTATTCCTTCGCCACGTTCTCGGCCGTGACACCCATGTGGTACTGGTTGTAGACGTCCCACAGGCCGTCGACGATCATGGTGTCGACCAGCTTCGCATCGCCCATGCGAAAGCCGTCGCGCGAGCCGTTCAGGGCGTGCGGCGCCATGCTCATCGATTCCTGGCCGCCCGCGATCACCACGTCGGCATCGCCGTTGGCGATTGCCTGTGCGCCCAGCATCGCCGCCTGCAGCCCCGAGCCGCACACCTTGTTGATGGTCATCGAGGGCACCATGTACGGCAC
Organism: Burkholderiales bacterium; assembly: GCA_035631735.1. GTDB lineage: Bacteria > Pseudomonadota > Gammaproteobacteria > Burkholderiales > SG8-39 > SCGC-AG-212-J23. The sequence continues at coordinate 618 of DASQIG010000275.1, forward strand.
GCCGGCCTTTATCGCCGCCTGGCGCGCCGGGTTCTGGCCGACGCCGGCGGCGAGCACCTGGCCCATGATGACTTCCGACACTTGGTCGGGCGAAACGCCCGCGCGCTTCAGCACGTCGCGTATCACGATGGCGCCGAGCTCCGCGGCCGGCGTCTTGGCGATCGTGCCGCCGAACTTGCCGATGGCAGTGCGCGCTGCGCCGACGATATAGATCTCATCCATGCTGCCTCCTCAGTGGACTATCCGATGCCGCACGTAGCGGCCGGGCGCCGCCTCGATCGGCTTGCATTTCGCGTTGCCGGTCCGCGCCGGCGCTTTGCGCTTGCCGCCGCCGTGGTCGTCGAGCCATCGCGCCCAGCGCGGCCACCAGCTGCCCTTGTGCTCGGTGGCGCCCGCCAGCCACGCCTCGGGGTTCTCCGGATAGGCGGCACCGACCCAGTGGCTGCGCCGGTTCTTGGACGCGGGATTCACCACGCCGGCGATGTGCCCGCTCGCGCCGAGCACGAACGTCTTGTCCTCGCCACCGACGAGATGCAGCGTGCGATACGCCGAGCGCCAGGGCACGATGTGATCCTCGCGGGTCGCCAGCCCGAACATCGGCAGCGTCACCTTGCCCAAGTCGACCGGCACGCCGCAATTTACCAGCACGCCCGGCGTCCGCAGCTTGTTCTCGAGATAGGTGTTGCGCAGGTAGTAGCAGTACATCGGCCCGGGCAGATTCGTGCTGTCCGCGTTCCAGTACAGCAGATCGAAGGCCGCGGGGCGTTCGCCCAGCAGGTAGTTGTTGACCACGTACGGCCAGATGAGATCGTTCGCGCGCAGGCTGGAGAACATGAATGCGAGATCCGTGCCGGGCAGGATGCCCTGTTTCCCGATCGTCGCCTCGCGCGCGGCGACCGAGGCCTCGTCGACGAACAGGCCGATCTGCCCGGTCTCCGAGAAATCGAGCATCGCGGCGAGGAAAGTGACGCTCTGTACCGTCTCCTCGCCCTTTGCGGCCATCACGGCGAGCGCGGCGCCAAGCAGCGTGCCGCCGACGCAGAAGCCGAGCGCATTGACCTTGTCGCTCTTCGCGATCTCCTGGGCGACGCGCAGCGCGGTGAAGACGCCGAGCTCGAGGTAATCGTCCCAGCCGTAGTGGCCCTGCTCGGCAGCGACGTTGCGCCACGAAACCATGAAGACAGTGTGCCCGCGATCGACGGCATAGCCGACGAAGGAGTTCTCCGGCTGCAGGTCGAGGATGTAATACTTGTTGATGCAGGGCGGGATCATCACCAGCGGGCGCTTCGCGACCTCGCCGGTGCGCGCGTGGTACTGGATGAGCTGGATCAGGTCGTTCTCGAAGATCACCTCGCCCGGCGTCGTGGCGACGTTGCGGCCGAGCGCGAAGGCGCTCTCATCGGTCTGGCTGATGCGCCCGCGGTGCGCGTCGGCGAGCAGGTTGGCGAGCCCGCGCGCGAGGCTCTCGCCCTTTGAGTCGAGCGCCTCGCGCAGCGCGACCGGATTGGTGGCGGCGAAATTCGCCGGACACATCGCGTCGATCCATTGCCGCGCGGCAAAGCGCGCGCGTTCCTTCGATTGCGCATCGAGCGGCGCGGCTTCGACCATCTGCTCGACATACTTCGCCGCGAGCAGATACGACTGGCGCAGGTAGCTGAAGTACGGGTTCTCGCGCCATTCGCGCGCGCTGAAGCGCCGGTCATCATCGTCATCCACCAGCGATTCCTTGCGGCCGGCGAGGAGCGAGCTCCAGAGCTTCGCTTGCTGTTCGAGATATTCGGTTTGCAGGGCGCTGTTGCGCTCGAGTTGTGGCGGCGATGAAAGCAGCCCCATCCAGCCTTGGGTCATCGCATTACCCGACTGCGCGATTGCCGCGAGCACGCCTTCTGGGGAGCCGGGTTGCATCCGAGGCCGATTTTGCGACGCACAACCCCTGGCGTCAAATACCAAATAACCTACTGAACCATAGTCT
>DASQIG010000276.1:0-3295 GCA_035631735.1 Burkholderiales bacterium
CGTAGCAGCCTTGATTGCAGAAATAGGCGGTGCGGTTCTGCGTCTCGACCACCGCCGCCCTGCGGCGAGAGAGTTCCCTGCCGCAGGTCGCGCACTTGACGCGGGGTTGGGACGCGAACGCGCTAAGGTTGAACTCCATTAAGCGTTCATCGTGCATTGATGCGAGGCGAGGTCTCTTGATGCTCGTCAAAGCCGGTCGGCGCGATTGCAGTCCAATTCCTGCATGAAAGAGCCCGAAGTGTTTCTGGCATATGCGCCGCGCGGTGCGGGTCTGCGATGCGCGGTCGCTTATCTCGCATCGGAGAGCGACGTCTACGGCTGGTTCACCGGCCCGCGGCACGATGCGAGCGTCGCGAGCTGCTTTTTCCTGCTGGAAGATCTCTACAGGAATCGGCCGATCCGCTATGAAGCCGTGGACCACGGCGCGCTGCATTCTCCCTGGCTGCTCGACGAGGCGCGCCGCCACGAGCTGGCACGCATGCAAGAGGATTTTGCGCGCGAATGGCTGTTCTACCGCGACGATCCGCGAGCGGCCGCCGAGCTGGAGGCCTACGCCGAGGCCGAGCTGGCAACCGGTGATGTGAACGTGCGTTTCGAGCGTCTGACCAGGTTCTCAACCCTGCAGCCGAACTGGACTTACTATTCGCCCCGCTTCGAGCGCTCCGTGCTGAGGCATGTCGCGAAGCGCTGGCCGCTCGAATACCGCCTGCACATGGAACTTGGCAACGCGCGGCGGCCGCGCGCCGCTCGCAGCTGCCCGTAGCCCAAGCGCGGTCTAGCTGGCGCGCTCGTAGACGAGCGCGTTGGCTTCGTCGGCTCCTGATTGGATCGCAGTGGCCGCTTCATCCGGATCGAACCAGTGCAGGTCGATGTGACGCCCGGTGAGCGCTTGCAGCTCGATGCGCCACTTTTCGCAGTTTGCCACCCATAGCGCGAAAGTCTCTTCGCTGTCGGCGACCGGCTGCAGCTCGAGCGCGATCTCGATGAAGTCATCGGCGCCGCGATCATTGCCGGCAGGGCTGCCGCACAGCCAGACGCGCTTGACCTTGGGATCGGCCGCGGCCCACTGCTCGATCAGCGCAGTCAAGGCGGGTCCGCGTCCGTTCGACCGGGAGGTCAGACGGGGCTTCATTTGGATGCCTAACCGAGGCGCTTGAAGTACTGCACCGCGCGCTCGTGCTTCTTGGCCGCGGCCAGCGTCTCGAATGTCCCGAGGTTGCGGCGCCTGCCGGTTTTCGGATTCTTGCTTCGCGAGTAAAGGCGGTATTGGCCGGATGGCAGCTTTCGTATCATGGGTTTCTCCTGCTCGAGTGGATAAGCGTGAGGAAGTCCTTTTCGCCGATGATCTTCACGCCCAGTGCGCGTGCTCTCGCGGCCTTGGAGCCGGGCGCGGCGCCGACCACCACGTAGTCCGTCCCGGGCGACACCGATTCGCTCACTCGAGCGCCGAGCGCGGCAAGGCGGTTCTTCGCTTCGTCGCGGCTCATCGACTCGAGCTCGCCCGTGAGCACGAAGGTCTTGCCGGAAAGCGCAGTCGATTTGACGGCCTGCGGCGATGCGGGCTGCACGCCCGCGGCGAGAAGCTGCTCGATCACCTGCCGGTTGCGTTTCTGGCGGAAGAAAGCGTCGATCTCGGCCGCCGTGGCGGGACCGATGTTCGGCACCTGCTCGAGCGCCTCGCGGCCGGCATCCATCAGCGCCGGCAGGCTGTGGAAATGCTGCGCGAGCACCGTGGCCGTCGTCTCCCCAACCTGCGGGATGCCGAGCGCGTTAAGCAGGCGCTCCAACGTCGGCCGCTTGCTGCGATCGATTCGCTCGACGAGCGTAGCGGCGGATTTCTCGCCCATGTGCCCGAGCGCGGCGAGATCCTCCTGCGTCAGCCGGTAGAGATCCGCCACGCTTTTCACCTTGCGCCGGGCCACGAGCTGCGCCACCAGCTTGTCGCCGAGCCCTTCGATGTCCATCGCGCGCCGGGAGGCGAAATGCAGAAGCGCCCCCTCGAGTTGCGCCGGGCAGTAGAGCCCGCCGAGGCAGCGATGCGCCGCCTCGCCGGGCTCGCGCAGCACCTGCGCGCCGCAAGCCGGACATGTGGAAGGCATGTGCCATGGACGCGACTGGGCGGACCTCTTCTCCCTCACGACGGCGGCGATTTCCGGAATCACGTCGCCCGCACGGCGCACGATTACCGTGTCGCCCATGCGCACGTCCTTACGCTCGACTTCGTCCTGGTTATGCAGCGTCGCATGCGTCACGGTCACGCCGCCGACCTGCACCGGTTCCAGGCGCGCGACCGGCGTGACGATGCCGGTGCGGCCGACGGAAGCGGCGATGTCGAGCACGCGCGTCGTTTCCTCGCGGGCGGAAAATTTATGCGCAAGCGCCCAGCGCGGTGCGCGCGCCGTGAAGCCCAGCCGCTCGCGCTCGCGCAGGTCGTCCACCTTGTAGACGACACCGTCCATCTCGAAGGGAAGCCGCTCGCGCTGCGCGGCGATGCGCTGGAAATAGGTGAGGCAGCCGGCAGCTCCGCGCACCGTGTCGAAGAGGCGGCTCACGCGAAAACCCCATTCCCGCAGGCGCGGGACGATCTCCGAATAACGCGAGCCCACGCTTTCCGAGGTCTCCCCCAGGCCCCAGGGAAAGAAAGCGAGCGGGCGAGAGGCGGTTATGCGCGGGTCGAGCTGGCGGAGCGACCCTGCCGCCGCGTTGCGCGGATTGGCGAACAGGCGCTCACGGCGTCTCGCCTGCTCGGCGTTGAGGCGCTCGAAGTCCTTGACCGGTATGACGACTTCGCCGCGCACTTCGAGTACCGAAGGCCAATCCCTGCCCTGCAAGCGCAACGGGACGCTGCGGATGCTTCGCGCATTCGCAGTGACGTCTTCGCCCGCCGTGCCGTCACCGCGGGTTCCGGCTGCGATGAGCACGCCGCTCTCGTAGCGCAGGCTCACGGAGACGCCGTCGAACTTCGGCTCCGCGGTATAGCGCAGCTTGTCATCGGCGCCGAGCATCTGCCGCACCCGCCGATCCCACGCGCCGACCTCGTCCGCGGCAAGCGCGTTATCGATCGAGGTCATCGGAATTGCATGGCGCACCACGCCGAAAGCCCTGCGCGGCTTGGCTCCGACCCTTTGCGTCGGCGAGTCGGGCGTGACGAGTTCCGGGTGCTCGGTCTCCAGCTTTTGCAGCTCGCGAAACAGCCGGTCGTACTCGGCGTCCGAAATCACCGGTGCATCGAGCGCGTAATAGCGGTAATCGTGGTAATTGATATCGTGGCGCAGCTTCTCGGCGCGTTGCGCAA
>DASQIG010000277.1:0-3598 GCA_035631735.1 Burkholderiales bacterium
CCGGCGCACGAGGCGCGCTTCATCCTCGCCGACGGCCGGCCGGCGCTGCTCAGGATCCTGTCGGTCTAGAAGAGGTGCACCGCGGTCGGGAAGAAGAACCCGATCACGCAGAACACGACCCCCACTGCGCCCAGCAGCGCGGCCACCCAGGCGAGCGCCACGATCTCGGCGATGATGGAGGCCGAGGCGAGCACGATCGCGATCTGCACCGCCGCTGAGGCGACTTCGTAGTGGTGGTAGGCGGCCATCGACTGGTCGCGCTTTTTCTCCGCCTGTTTCGCGCGCGCCGCGAGCTGCTCGCGGCCTTCGCCGGTCTCGGGCTCCGATTGATACCGCTGCGCGGTCTCCTTCCATTTCGTCGCCTGCTTTTTCTGTGCCCCGCTGCCGCCGGCCGCCTCGATCTCCTCGGCGGCGGTGCGCAGCACCGTCTGGCGGATGGTCTTCGCCTGGAAGAAGGCCCACAGGTTCGAGGCCTCGATGTTGTAGGCGAGCGCGCCGGTCTGCGCGCCCTTGCCGAGCGTCTCGGCGAACGCGAGGATCAGCGCCAGCACCGAAATGAGGAGCGCCACGCCCTTGTTGCCGCCGTGCTCGCCATGGCCCTGCGCGTGAGCCCCTGACATCGCTATCCCCCTTATTGGTTACACTCGGCGAGTCCAACTGTAACCGGAAAATTGCTCTGACCCCTTTAGCCGCGCGCGCGGCGGTACGCTCGCTCGCCGCTTCGAAGATCCGCGAGCTCTACAACGAGGGCCTCGGCCGGCGCGGCGTGCTCGGCTTCTGGGTGGGCGAGCCCGATGAGCCGACGCCGCAGTTCATCCGTCGGGCCGCGACCGAGTCGATCGCCGCGGGCGAGCTGTTCTACACGCACAACCTCGGCATCCCCGAGCTGCGCGATGCGCTCGCCGCCTACGTCTCGCGGCTGCACCGCCCGACGACGCGCGAGCAGATCGCCGTCAGCAGCGCGGGCGTCAATGCGCTCATGCTCGCCTCGCAGCTCCTCGTCGATCCCGGCGACCGCGTGGTGGAGGTGGTGCCGCTCTGGCCCAACCTCCAGGAGATCCCGAAGATCCTGGGCGCCGAGGTCGTCACCGTCGCGCTCGAGTTTTCCCCTCAGGGCTGGACGCTCGACATGGAGCGGCTGCTCGCCGCGCTCACCCCCGGCACGCGCGCGCTGTATCTCAACTCGCCCAACAACCCCACCGGCTGGACCATCTCGCGCGCCGAGCAGCGCGCGCTGCTCGAGCATTGCCGGCGCCACGGCATCTGGATCTTTGCCGACGACGCGTATGAGCGGCTTTACTTCGGCGGTGGCGTCGCACCGTCATTCCTCGACCTGATGGGCGATGACGACCGCGTCATCAGCACCAACACGTTCTCCAAGGCTTGGCTGATGACCGGCTGGCGCCTGGGCTGGCTCGTCGTGCCGCCGAGCCTGGTGGCCGACCTCGGCAAGCTGATCGAGTACAACACCTCCTGCACGCCGGTCTTCGTGCAGCGCGCCGGCGTCGCTGCCGTCACCCAAGGTGAAGCCGTGATTGCGCACACGCTCGAGCGGCTGCGGCAGGCGCGCGATTACCTCGTCGCGGAGCTGCGCAAGCTGCCGAAGGTCGAGGTCGCGGTGCCCTCGGGCACGATGTACGTCTTCTTCCGCATCGATGGCATGGCGGACAGCCTCGCGTTCTGCAAAGAGCTCGTGCGCCGCCATGGCCTGGGCCTCGCCCCGGGCGCCGCGTTCGGGCCGGCGGGCGAGGGCTATGTGCGGTGGTGCTTCGCCGCCGAACTTGAAAAGCTCGCCGACGGCGTCGCGCGCCTGCGCCGCGCGCTGTAGCCGAGTGAATATGCAACACGCGAGCTGTGCCTGCCGGCATAGCCAGCGCGCCTCCCGCGGTTCTACATTGCGCGCATCATCACAGGAGGAACCATGATGAACGCGCAAAGCAGACTCACCGCCGCCGCCCTTGCTCTCGTCGCCACGCTCGGCCTCGCCGCTTGCTCCGGCAGCGACGAACCGTCGGTGGTCTCGGAAGCCCGCGCCAGCACGCCGTCGCAATTCGATTACGGCTGGCGTACCCCCGAGAGCCCGACCGCGGTGCGCGACGGCACCGTCCACGAATACCAGTAAGCCAGCGCAAAAGGGGACGGCCCCGGTGAGGGAGGGCGGGGCCGCACCCCGACACGCACCGCTTCAGCGGTGCAGGGCGGCAGGCCTGAGCTTGCCGCCCTCTTCTTGCTCGATCAGGACCTGCTCGGGCGCCTCGGCTTCTTCGGCCGTTTCCTGATCGAGGTGCCGGCGCAGCCGCACCATGTCTACCTCGTGGCACCAGCGGCCGACCACCACGGTAGCGACGCCGTTGCCGATCAGGTTGGTGAGCGCCCGCGCCTCCGACATGAACCGGTCGATGCCAAGGATCAGCGCAAGCCCCGCTACCGGCACATGCCCCACCGCGGAGAGCGTCGCCGCGAGCACGATGAAGCCGCTGCCGGTGACGCCGGCGGCGCCCTTCGACGTGAGCAGCAAGACCGCCAGCAGCGCGACCTGCTGCGTGAGCGTCATCGGCGTGTTGGTGGCCTGCGCGATGAACACCGCCGCCATCGTCAAATAGATCGACGTGCCGTCCAGGTTGAAGGAGTACCCGGTCGGGATGACCAGTCCCACCACCGACTTCTTCACGCCCAGGTTCTCGAGCTTTGCGATCATGCGCGGCAGCACCGACTCCGAGGACGAGGTGCCGAGCACGATGAACAGCTCCTCCTTGATGTACCTGATGAACTTCCAGATGCTGAAGCCGTGCAGCCGCGCGATGATGCCGAGCACCAGCGCGATGAACACGATGCAGGTGGCGTAGAACGTCGCCATCAGTTTTGCCAGGGAGACCAGCGTGCCGACGCCGTACGCGCCGATGGTGAAGGCCATCGCGCCGAAGGCGCCGAGCGGCGCCAGCTTCATGATGATGCCGACGATGCCGAAGAGCACGTGCGACAGCTTGTCGATCAGCTCGAACACCAGCTTGCCCTTCTCGCCGAACATGTGCAGCGCGAAGCCGAACAGCAGCGAAAACAGCAGCACCTGCAGGATGTCGCCCTTGGCGAACGCGTCCGCCACGCTCGTCGGGATGACGTTGAGCAGGAACTCGGTGGTCGACTGCATCTTCCCGGCCCCGGCGTACTGCGCGACCGACTTGGTATCGAGGCTCGCCGGGTCGATGTTCATGCCGGCGCCGGGCTGGAGCACGTTGATGATGGCGAGGCCCGCGAGCAGCGCCAGCGTGCTCACCCCTTCGAAGTAGAGCACGGCATAGCCGCCGGTCTTGCCCACCGTCTTCATGCTTTCCATGCCGGCGATGCCGACCACCACGGTGCAGAAGATGATCGGCGCGATCATCATCTTGATGAGCTTGATGAAGCCGTCGCCGAGCGGCTTCATCCTGGCAGCCGTCTCGGGGTAGAAGTACCCGAGCAGCACCCCGATCACGATCGCCACGAGCACCTGGACATACAGGCTCTTGTAGAGCGGCTTGCTGCGCTCGCGCGGTGCCATGGTTTCCTCCCCGGAGATGGCGTCGCGCGCCATAGTGCCGGGGCGCGCTGGAAATGAAAA
>DASQIG010000278.1:0-17507 GCA_035631735.1 Burkholderiales bacterium
GGGCGCGGTGCGCGGCCTTTACTGCGGCGGCACGCTCGCAGCCGAAGCCGCATTGATTCTGCGCGACGCCGGCGCGCCAGGCGAATGCGTCGATCTCGGCGACCATCGCTATACGCGCGGCCGGCCGCACCCGATGATCGAGCCGGAGCTGCGCAACGAGCACATTGCGCGCGCGGCTGCCGACCCGGCAGTCGCGGTGCTGCTATTCGACGTCGTGCTGGGGTACGGCGCGCACCCGGACCCGGCGGGCGTGCTCGCGCAGGCGCTCGAGGGAGCGAGCAAGCCCGCCATCGCGTCGGTCACCGGCACCGAGCAGGATCCGCAGCGCTGGTCGCTGCAGGTCGCCGCGCTGCGCGCCGCCGGCGTGCACGTCGCGCCGTCGAACGCGCACGCCGCGATGCTCGCGGCGTCCATAGTCAGCTGAGCTTCGCGACGGCCACCACTCCCGCGAGGCTATCCCACCCTGAGGTGTGCCCGACGCTGGTCAGTTCTGCGAGCGCGCGCGGCCAGTCGGCATCGGCGCTGAAAAGCGCTTGCAGACAGGCGTGCAGCGCTTCGTGTCCTTCGCCCGTCGCGGCGGCGGCGAGATGGGCGCCGCTGATCGCGCTGGTGCGCGCAAGCCGCGGCTCGAGCCAGCGCCATAAGCCGCGTGCCTGCTTCTCGCGGTCGAGCTGGTGCAGCGCGATGAGCACGCCGCCGAGGTAGTCGTCGCCCGACGGCGTAAGGCCCGGGCCGAGGCCGATCAGCGCCTGCGCGTCGTCGTCGAGCGCATTGCCGACGAGCCAGCGCTCGATTGCGTCCAGCGCCGGCTGCGCGTGGCCGCTGAGCGAGTTGTGCGTATCGACGACCAGGCATCCGAGTCCTTCGCGCGGCACGCGGCCGCGCGCCGCGGCTTGCAGCGCACGCAGGTTGGGTGCCGTGCCGTGCGAAAGCGGCGCCGGCGTCCATAGCCGAGCGCCGGCGGCGTCGAGCGCGACGCGTTCGCCGAGCGACGGCATGCGGAAATCCGGAACGAGCGCGTTCAGTGGTCCGCAGCCGAGCGAAGTGTCGCCGACGCACGCGTAGCGGTCACCAGCGAAGCAGACGTAGAAGCTGCGCCGGAACACGGCGTGCACCTCGCCTTCGCCGCGGGACGCCGCTTCGCGCGCGAAGCGCCCGGCGACGCTAACCCGCAATGACATGCGTGCCGCTCTTGCCGGCGAGCGCTGCCGCGGCCTGCTCGAGGTGGCCGATGATGGCGCGGCGGCCGCCGCCGGCGACATGGCGCAGCGCCGCCTCCACCTTCGGGCCCATGCTGCCTGTCGCGAAGTGTCCGGCGCGCTGATATTCGCGCAGGTCGGTGGCGCTTACCTTGTCGAGGTAGCGCTGGCGCGGCGTGCCGTAATCGATCGCGACGCGCTCGACCACCGTGAGGATGAGGAGGTCCTCTATGCCGAGCGAGCGTGTGAGGAGCGCCGAGGTCAGGTCTTTGTCCACCACCGCTTCGACGCCTTGCCATTCGCCGCGCTTGTTGCGCGTGATCGCAATGCCACCGCCGCCGCCCGCGATCACCAGAATCCCGGCGTCGAGGAGCGCGCGGATCGGCGCGAGGTTGATCACCGTGCGCGGCTCGGGCGAGGGCACGCAGTGACGCCAGCCGCGGCCGGCGTCCTCCATCATGCGCCAGCCCTTGCGCTCGAACTCGCGCGCCTCGGCTTCCGAGAAGAAAGGACCGATCGGCTTCGTCGGCGCGGCGAACGCCGGGTCGTTCGCGTCGACCTCGACCTGCGTTACCACGCAGCTCGACTGGCGCGGATTGCCGGCGCGCGCGAGCGCGTTCTCGAGCGCCTGCATCAGCATGTAGCCGATGCCGCCCTGGCTGTGCGCGACGCACACGTCGAGCCGCATCGGCGGGATCGCCTCGCGCGTCAGCATCATGCGCAGCAGGATCTTGCCGACCACCGGGCCGTTGCCATGCGTGATCAGCACGCGGTTCGACGCGCCAATCACCGGCAGCAGCGCCTGCGCCGCGCGCTCGGCGAGGCGCTCCTGCTCCTCAGTGGTGCCGCGGATGTTTTCCGGATGCACCGCGTTGCCGCCGACGGCAACGAGGAGGGACATCAGCCCGCCCGGTGGTGCTGGGCAGCGAGCACCTTTTCCAACGCAGTCAGCGTCGTCACCACAGCATCCTCGCGCGCGTTGTAGCCCATCGTGCCGATGCGCCAGATCTTGCCGTGCAGCGGCCCGAACGACGTGCCGATCTCGATCGCGGAGTCTTCGAGCAACGCACGGCGCACACGCTCGCCATCGACGCCGGCCGGGATATGCACGCCGGTGACGTTCGCCATCTTGTGGCTTTGGTCGCCAAAGAGCTTCAAGCCCATCGCTTCGAGCCCGGCGCACAGCGCCTTGGACGCCCGCGCGTGCCGCGCAAACGCTGGCTTCAATCCTTCCTCCAACAGGATGCGCCCGCACTCGTGCGCCGCGTACAGCATGCTGGTCGCCTCGGTGTGGTGGTTGAGCGCTTGCTCCGACCAGTAGTCCATGATCATCGCGAGGTCGAAGTAGTTCGACCGGATGATCGGCCCAGCGCCGTCTTTCTCTCCCGCGCGCTTGAGACCCTGTTCGATGTGCCGGCGCCGGACGATGCGCTTCGCCGCGCGCTCGTTCAGCGTGAGCGGCGCGCTGCCCGACGGACCGGCGAGGCACTTCTGCAGGCCGGCGCTGACGACGTCGAGCTGCCACGCGTCGACCGGCAGGTCCATGCCGCCGAGCGTGGCGGTCGCATCGACGTAAAGCAGCGCATCCTGCGCGCGGCAGAGCTTCCCCAGCTCGGCGAGCGGCTGCGCCATCGTGGTCGAGGTGTCGCCGTGGCAGATGGCGACGATCTTCGGCCGCTGCTTCTTTACCTCGCGCTCCAGCACCTCGTCGGCGAACACCGTGCCCCATTCCGCCTCCAGGGTGGCGACTTCGCCGCCGGCGCGGCGCGCGATCTCTGCGATCAGGTGGCCGAAGCGGCCGAATACCGGCACGAGCACGCGGTCGCTGGGCTCGATCAGCGAGACGAGGGCGGCCTCGATGCCCGCGCGCGCGGTGCCGTCGATGAGCAGCGTCCAGCGGTTCTTCGTCTGGAACACGCCGCGATAGAGCTCGGACACCTCGCTCATGTAGCGGCGGAATTCAGGATCGAACTGGCCGAGGAGCGGCGCCGCCATCACGCGCAGCACGCGCGGGTCGGCGTTGATCGGCCCGGGGCCCATCAGGAGCCGCGCCGACGGATTGACCCGGTCAACCATGCGGATGGTGCTTCAGCCAGTGGCGTGCGATGTCGATGCGCCGCGCGATCCACACTTTCGGCTTTTTGCTCGCGTATTTGAGGAAGCGCTCGAGCGCCGCGAGCCGTCCGGGCCGGCCGACGAGCCGGCAATGCAGGCCGACCGACATCATGCGGCCGCCTTCGGCGTATAGGACATCGAACGCGTCCTTCAGGTAGCTGAAGAACTGGTCACCGGAGTTGAAGCCCTGAGCCGTGGCGAAGCGCATGTCGTTGGCATCCAGCGTATACGGAACCACGAGCTGCGCCTTGCCGCTTTTGTCCCTGTATCGCGTGTCGTACCACGGCAGGTCATCGTTGTAATCGTCGGCGTCGTAGATGAACCCGCCGTCTTCGACCACGAGCTGCCGCGTATTCGGGCTCGTGCGTCCGGTGTACCAGCCAAGCGGCCGCTCGCCGGTCAGCCGCTTTTGAATTTCAATCGCGCGCTGCATGTGCTCGCGTTCGACATCCAGCGGCACATATTGGTAATTGATCCAGCGCCAGCCGTGGCTCGCGATCTCGTGCCCGGCTTTCAGGAACGCCTCCACCACCGGCGGATTACGTTCCATGGCCATGGCAACGCCGAACGCGGTTAAGGGTGCGTCGTAGCGCTTGAAGAGCTCGAGGATGCGCCAGACGCCGACGCGCGAGCCGTACTCGTAGATCGACTCCATCGACATGTGGCGCACGCCTTCGAGCGGCTGGGCGCCGACGATTTCCGAGAGAAAGGCCTCGGAGGCCTTGTCGCCGTGCAGGATCGAGTTTTCGCCGCCTTCCTCGTAGTTGAGGACGAGCTGCAGCGCGAGTCGCGCGCGCCCCGGCCACTTCGCCTGCGGCGGCCGCGCGCCGTAGCCCGCGAGGTCACGCGGGTAGCTCAAAGTCCTCGATGAAGCGCAGCAGGGTCTTCGCGCCCACGGCGGCGTCGGCTTCGGTGATCGACTCGGCGGGATTGTGGCTGATGCCGGCCTTGCAGCGTACGAAGAGCATCGCGATGTCGGTGAGCGTCTTCATCGCCATGCCGTCGTGGCCGGCGCCGGAGGGGAGCTTGCGCACGCGGATGCCTTCGGCGGCGATCGCGCGCTCGAGCTGCTGCATCAGCCAGGGCGCGCATTTCGCGACGCCGAGCTCCTGCAGCTTTTCCACTCTGCAAAGGACATTGCGCCGGGCAGCGATTGCCTGCACGGCCTCGGTCGCCTCGCGCACCGCTTGCGCGCGCAGCTCATCGCGCGGCGCGCGAATGTCGATGGTGAACTGCACCTCGCCCGGAATCACATTGATCGCGCCGGGCTTCGCCTCGATGCGCCCCACGGTGCCGACGAGCTCGGGATCGCCCTTCGCAATACGCTCGACCGCGAGCACGCACTCGGCCGCCGCGGCGAGCGCATCGCGCCGCAGATGCATGGGCACCGTGCCGGCATGGCCGGCGACGCCGTTAAGCGTGGCGCGCAGGCGCGAAAAGCCGTTGATGGCTGTCACCACGCCCACCGGCAAACCTTCGGCTTCGAGCACCGGTCCCTGCTCGATGTGCAGCTCGGCGTACGCGAGCAGATCGCCTTTGCGCCGCGCGACCTCGTTGACGCGCGCCGGGTCTAGGCCAAACTGGCGCAGCGCCTCCTTCACCGACACACCGTTCGCATCGCGCGCGTCGAGCGAGGCGGGGTCGAGGGCGCCGGCGATGGCGCGGCTGCCGAGCATCGTCGTGCCGAAGCGCACGCCCTCCTCGTCACCGAAGCCGACCACCTCCAGGGCAAACGGTAGGCGCTGCCGCTTCGCATTGAGGGTGGCGACGCACTCGATCGCGGTGATGACACCGAGCATGCCGTCATAGCGTCCCGCATCGCGCACCGTATCGAGGTGCGAGCCGAGCATGAGGCTGGCTTGCTTCTCTCCCTCGTAGCGCCCGACGACATTGCCGATCGCATCGAGCTTCGCGCGCATGCCGGCTTCGCGCATCCAGCCGATCACCAGCTCGTTCGCCGCGCGGTTCTCCGGCGACAGGAAGACGCGCGTCAGTCCATTCGGCTGCTCGCTATGCCGGGCGAGCGCCTCGCAACGCTGCATGATGCGGGCGGCCGAGACCATGGCTCGATAGTATATTTTTGCCGTGACCCTCGCCGAGCTGAACCGCCTGCCGGCCTCTGCGTTTGAGGCTGCGCTCGGAGCCATCTACGAGCATTCGCCATGGGTGGCGCGCCGCGCTTATGGCGCGCGGCCTTTTGCTTCCGTGGACGCATTGCACGGCGCCATGACGGCCGCCGTGCGCGCCGCCTCGCGCGAGGAGCAGCTCGCGCTCGTGCGTGCGCATCCCGAGCTCGCCGGCGCCGAGGCAAAGGCGGGGGCGCTCACACCGCACTCGACCGGCGAGCAGGCGCGCCTCGGGCTGCAGGCGCTCACCGGCGAGGAATTCAAGCGGATCGGCGAGCTCAATCGCCGCTACCGCAGCAAATTCGGCTTTCCCTGTATCGTGGCGCTGCGGCTGCACGCGACGCGCGCGAGCATGCTGGCCGAAATGGAGGCGCGGCTGGCGAATAGCGCGGACGAGGAGCTCGATAATGCGCTCGCGCAGATCGGCCACATCGCGCGCGGCCGGCTGGCGACGATGTTTGGGGAGGGATGATGGGACGATTGACGACCCATGTGCTCGACACCGCGCGCGGCAAGCCCGGCGCCGGCATCCGCGTCGAGCTTTACCGCCTGGAGGGCGAGAAGCGCGCGCTCCTCGCCGACACGAAGACCAACGCCGATGGGCGAACCGACGCGCCTTTGCTCGAAGGCGACAAGTTCAAGACCGGGACCTACGAGCTCGTGTTCCACGTCGGGGCCGCCTTCTTCGACCGCGTGCCGGTGCGCTTCACGATCGCAGACCACACCCAGCATTACCACGTGCCGCTGCTATGCTCGCCGTGGGGCTACACGACTTACCGGGGGAGCTAGGCAGTGATGGCGCGTGAATGGAAGCATACGTCCTCGACTGGCTGAATCTCGGCCTGCGCTGGGCGCACGTCATCGTCGGCATCGCCTGGATCGGCGCATCGTTCTACTTCATCTGGCTCGATGACCGGCTCGAGCCCTCGCGCGACCCGCAGCTCGCCGGCGAGCTCTGGGCAATCCACGGCGGCGGCTTCTACCGCGCCGCGAAATACAAGCTCGGCCCCGCGCAACTGCCGGCGACGCTGCATTGGTTCAAGTGGGAAGCGTACTGGACCTGGATCACGGGCTTCGCGCTGCTGGTGCTCATGTACTACGCGAACGCCGAGTTCTACCTGATCGACGCGCAGGTGCTGCCGCTCTCGAAAGGCGCGGCGATCGGCATCGGCATCGGTAGCCTGGTGCTGGGGCTCGCCGTGTACGAAGGGCTTTGCCGCTCGGGGTTGAGCGAGGGCGTGATTGCCGGCGTGCTGTTCGCGTTGCTCGCGGCTGCGGCTTGGGGGCTCACGCACGTCTTCAGCGGCCGCGGTGCCTTCATTCACTATGGCGCGATCCTAGGCACGATCATGAGCGCGAACGTCGCCCACGTGATCATCCCGGGGCAGCGGCGCATGGTGCAGGCGGTGCGCGAAGGACGCGAGCCCGATCCGAGGGACGCCGCGATGGGCAAGCAGCGCAGCGTCCACAACACGTACTTCACCCTGCCCGTCGTGTTCGTGATGATCTCGAACCACTATGCGATGACCTACGGCACGCGCTGGAGCTGGCTCGCGCTCGTCGGCATTACGCTCGGCGGCGCGCTGATCCGCGTCTGGTTCGTGCTGCGGCACAAGGGCCGCGCGCCGGCGTGGGTTTGGATCGCCGGCGTCGCCGTCATCGTGGCAACCGCGGTGCTGCTCGCGCCGAGAAGCCAAACCGGCGCCACGCCGGTGGCAGTCGCGGAGGTCCGGAAGGTCGTCGACGCGCGCTGCGTCGCGTGTCACGCGCAGAAGCCGAGCTTCCAGGGCATCGCCGAGGCGCCGAAAGGCGTGTTGCTCGACTCGCCCGAGCGGATCGCCGCGCAGGCGGCGCAGATCTACCAGCAAGCGGTGCTCAGCCGGGCGATGCCGCCCGGCAATCTCACGCAGATGACCGAAGAGGAGCGGGAGCTGTTGAGACGCTGGGCGCAAGCGCGATGAGCTGCGCGGCGACCGACACCGCGACCTCCGCGGGATGCTTCCCCGCTTTGACGATGCCGATCGGGCAGACGAGCCGCTCGGCGTCGAGCCCCTTGCGCCCGAGCCGCACGCGGAATTTGGCGGCCTTCGTCTCGGAGCCGATCAGGCCGAGGAAGCGGTAGTCGTTGCGACGGAGCACGCGCTCGACGATCTCGTAGTCGAGCGCATGGCTGTGCGTCATCACGAGGAAGCAGGCGCCCGCCGGTGCATCGTCGACCGCCCACGCCGGCTCGTCCTCGATCAGCACGCGCGTGTTCGCTTCCACCGTGGCTGGGAACGCGTCCGGCCGCGAATCGACCCACGTCAGCGTGCAGGGCAGCCGGCCGAGGATGCGCGCGAGCTCGCGCCCGACATGGCCCGCGCCGAAGAGCACGATGTGGAAATCGCTTGCCGGCTGGGCGGGGAAATCCCCGACAGCCGTAAAGGCGAGCGTGACGTTGCCGCCGCAGCACTGGCCGAGCGCGTCGCCGAGCGCGAAGCGGCGCTCGCGCCGTTGCTCGCCCGAGAGCAGCATCTCGCGCGCGATGGCGAGCGCCTTGTACTCGAGGTTGCCGCCGCCGATCGTGCCGCGCGCCTCACTCGCGCTCACCCACATGCGCGTGCCCGCCGCGCGCGGCGCCGAGCCATACGTCTGCTTCACCAGGATCTCAACGACGCAGGGCATGGATCGCCCGCAGGATGTTTTCCGGCGTCGCCGGCGCTTCGAGCGGCACCGGGTCGCGCGAGGCGCTGGTCGCGCCGATCGCGTCGTATATCGCATGAAAGACGGAGAGCGCGAGCATGAGCGGCGGCTCGCCGACGGCCTTCGACCGGTAGGCGACGTCGCGCACGTTCGCGCCGCGCTCCCACAGCCAGACGTTGAACTGCGGCGGGCAGTCGCTCGCCACCGGGATCTTGTAGGTCGAGGGCGCATGCGTGAGCAGCGCGCCCTTCGCGTCCCACACGACTTCTTCCATCGTCAGCCAGCCCATGCCCTGGATGAAGCCGCCTTCGACCTGGCCGCGATCGATCGCCGGATTGAGCGAGCGGCCGACGTCGTGCAGGAGGTCGGCGCGCAAGAGGCGCGATTCGCCGGTCAAGGTGTCGATCGCGACCTCGGAGACGGCGGCGCCGTACGCGAAGTAGTAGAACGGCTCGCCTGTGAACGAGTCGCGGTCGAAATGAATCTCGGGTGTGCGCCAGTAGCCGGTCGCCGATAGCGACACGCGCGCCTGGTGCGCCTCGCGCGCGAGCTGCGCGAAGCCGAGCGTCTTCTTCGCGCCGACGCGCACCTCGTTCGCCGCGAACACCACCTCCTCGGGCTTCACGCCATAGGCGCGCGCGCAGTACTCGATCAGGCGCTGCTTCAGCGTGCGGCATGCCGCGCGCGCCGCTTCGCCGTTGATGTCGGTGCCGCTCGAGGCCGCGGTGGGCGAAGTGTTCGGCACCTTGCCGGTCGTGGTCGCGGTGAGATGCACCCGGCCGATGTCGATTGCGAACTCGGCGGCGACGATCTGCGCCACCTTGATGAACAGCCCCTGGCCCATTTCCGTGCCGCCGTGGTTGAGATGCACGCTGCCGTCGGTGTAGATGTGCAAGAGCGCGCCGCCCTGGTTCATCTGCGTCGCGGTATAGGCGATGCCGAACTTGACCGGCGTGAGCGCAATGCCGCGCTTGATATGGGCGCTCGCTCGGTTCCATGCGGCGATCGCCGCGCGGCGCGCGCGATATTCCGAGCGCGTTTCGAGCTCGGCGATGAGCTCGGGCAGCACGTTGTCGCGCAGCGTCATGCCGTAATGGGTGACGTTTCGCGGCGCGTCTCCATAGAGGTTGCGCCGCCGCACGTCGAGCGCATCCATGCCGAGCTGCCGCGCGATGGCGGCAATCACGCCTTCGATCGCGAACATTCCCTGCGGACCGCCAAAGCCGCGGAAGGCGGTGTTGGATACGGTGTTCGTCTTGCATCGGTAAGAGGTGAGGCGCAGGCTCGGCAGGTAGTACGCATTGTCGATGTGGAACACAGCGCGGTCGTTCACCGCGCCGGAAAGGTCCGCGGAGATGCCGCAGCGCGAGGCGAGCATGAGATCGAGCGCCTCGATCCGGCCGCTGTCGTCGAAGCCGACGTCGTAGTCGTAGCGGAAGTCGTGGCGCTTGCCGGTGCCGATGATGTCGTCGTCGCGATCGACGCGCAGCTTCACCGGCCGGCAGGTGGCGCGCGCGAGGAGCGCCGCGGCGATCGCGTACACCGCCGCCTGCGTCTCCTTGCCGCCGAAGCCGCCGCCGAGGCGGCGCAGCTCGACCGTCACCGCCGCATCGGGCAATCCAAGTGCCGCGGCGACCAGATGCTGGATTTCCGTGGGATGCTGAGTAGAGGAGTACACCAACATCTCGCCGCGCTCGCCCGGAACGGCGAGCGCCACCTGGCCCTCGAGATAGAAATGCTCCTGGCCGCCGCAGCGGAGCTTTCCCCCGAACCGGAGCCGCGAGCCTTGCGGGCGTCGCTCACCGCGCGCAAGCTGCAGCAACGGCAGCACGTATTGCTTCTTCTCGAGCGCCTGCTCGATCGTGACCACCGGCTCGAGCGGGCGGTAATCCACGCGCGCGAGTCGCGCCGAGCGCCGTGCGTGCTCGACGCTTGTCGCCGCCACGGCGAAGAGCGGCTGGCCGCGGAACTCGACGCGCTCCGTCGCGAACACCGGCTCGTCGGCGAGCACCGGGCCGATGTTGTTGCGCCCGGGAATGTCGGGCGCCGCCACCACCGCGACCACCCCCGGCGCGCGGCGCACCGGCTCGAGATCGATGACGCGGATCTCGGCGTGCGTCTCGCTCGACATGCCGAGCGCGGCGTACAGCGTGCCGGGCGGCTCGGGCAGGTCGTCGACGTAGCGCGCTTCGCCGCAGACGTGCAGCTCGGCGCTGTCGTGCGCGAGCGCCTCGTGCACGCCGCCCGAGGGAAGGCGCTCGGGCTTCACGCGTCGAGCTCCAGCAGGGCGCGCGGCCCAACCTGCGCGTGGAATTTGCGCAGGAGATTTTGCGCCGCAGTGAGCCGATACCAGCTCGAGGCGCGCTGATCCGTAATCGGCTGGAAATCCTGCGCCAGCGCGTCGCACGCCGACTCGATGCCGCGTGCATAGGCGGCTTCGGCCTTTCGCGCCCGCGCGGGTGTCGGGGCCATGCCGCCGAAGCCGAATCGCGCTTCGCTTCCGTCGACGTAAAAGGCGGCGCAGACGCCGGAAATGTCCTGGTCGAAGCGCTTGGACAGCTTGTACGCGGCAAAGCGCACGCCCGGCTTCAGCCGCGGCACGCGTACCGTGCGGATAAATTCGCCGGGCTCGAGCACCGACTTGCGATAGCCGGTATAGAACCCGGCGAGCGGCACGAGCCGGCGCTGCGCGCCGCGCTGCAGCTCGAGCTCCGCGCCGAGCGCGAGCAGCACCGGCATGCTGTCGCCGATCGGCGAGCCGTTGGCGATATTGCCGGCGAGCGTGCCGCAGGCGCGCACCTGCGCGCCGCCGAAGCGGCGCAGGAGCTCGCCGATGTCGGGATGTACCGCAGCGAGATGCGCGTATGCGTCGGCCAGCGAGACGGCCGCGCCGATCTGCAGGTGATCGCCCGTGCGAACCGTTTTCAGCTCGGCGATGCGGCCAATGTAGACCACGTCGTCCAGATCGCGGTGCGCCTTGGTGACGACCAGGCCTAGATCAGTGCCGCCGGCGAGGATCGTCGCGCCGGGATGCGCGCTGAAGTACGCCGCGAACTCATCGACGCTCGTCGGCGCGCAGAAGCGCTTGCCATTCGCGCGCACCAGCGTCGGCTCGGTCGGCAGCGCCGCCAGCCGCGCGGCGCGCGCCGCCTCCTCGGTGCGCTCGTCCTTGCGCAGCGCTTCCATCCGCTCGCCCGCCGCGAGGATCGGCCGGTAGCCCGTGCAGCGGCAAAGGTTGCCGGCGAGCGCGTCGCACAGTTCGAGGCGCCTCTCCTTATAGTGAGCGTAGAGAGCCATGACAAAGCCCGGCGTGCAGAACCCGCACTGCGAGCCGTGGCAGTCGACCATCGCCTGCTGCGCCGGATGCAGCGCGCCGCCGTTCTTCAGGCCTTCGACCGTGATCACTTCACGGCCGTCGAGCGCGCCGAGAAACAGGATGCAGCTGTTCGCGGGCTGATAGGAGAGCGCGCCCGACGCGTCGCGCTCGGCGAGCACGACCGTGCAGGCGCCGCAATCGCCCTCGGCGCAGCCTTCCTTGGTGCCGATGAGGCGCCGGCTTTCGCGCAGCCAGGTGAGGAGGGTACGCGTCGGATCGTCGTCGGCGAGCGAGACGCGCTCGCCGTTCAGCAGGAAATCGATGGACGGTTTCATCCAGCGAGCAGGGTAGGACGCCGCCGCGCAAATTGTCAACCAAACGCAGGCCGATTGTTGACAATCCGTGCCACCCTGAATAGCCTCGGCTTCGCATGCCGCGTGCCAAAGAGCGTAACGGTCGCGCCGAGGACCGGGTGTTCAACGCCATCCTCGACGCGGTGCTCGACCATCGCCTCGCGCCGGGCACCAAGCTCAAGGAGCGCGAGCTCGCCGAGATCTTCGACGTGAGCCGCGGCGCGGTGCGCGGCGCGCTCACGCGTCTCGGCCACAGCCTGCTCGTGGAGCTGCGGCCGAACCGCGGCGCGATCATCGCCAATCCGTCGCTCGCCGAGACGCACGACCTCTTCGAGGCGCGCCGCGTGATCGAGTCCGCGCTGATGCAACGGCTCGCGCCCAAGATCACCCCGAAGCAGATCGCGGAGCTGCGCGCCTTCGTCACGGCGGAGCAGCGCGCCTACGACCGCGGCGACCGCAAGGCCGGCCAGCGGTTTTCGATCCGCTTCCACAAGGTGCTGTCCGAGTTCGCCGGCAACGCGGCGCTCGACCGCTTCATGGAGCATCTCATCTGCCGCACGCCGCTCCTTGCGCTCGCGCGCACCGGACGCATCGCCTACTGCGGCGCGGCCGACCATCGCGAAGTCGTGGAGGCGCTGGCGCGGCGCGACGCCGCGGCCGCCGTGCGCCGCATGACCGAGCACCTGACGAACGTCGAGCGCCAGCTGCTACGCGAGGAACAGCCCGAGATGCCGCGCACGCTCGCTGCGGTGTTTGCGGCATGAGACGCTTCGCCTATCACGAGCCGGCAACGCTCGACGAGGCGGTGGCGCTCGCCGCCGCGCCGAACGCCCAGATCCTCGCCGGCGGCACCGATCTCCTCGTCGAGCTGAAGGAGCAGCTGCGGCGTGCCGATTGCGTCGTCAATATCAAGAAGGTTGCTGGCCTCGGCGGCCTGCGCTACGACGCCGGCGGCCTGCACATCGGCGCGCTCGCGACCGCGCGCGAAGTCGAGATCTCGCCGATCGTGCTCGACAAATACCGCTCGCTCATGCAATCGGTGCGCGAGCTCGGCTCGATCCAGGTGCGGCACCGCGCGACGATCGTCGGCAACATCTGCCGCGCCTCGCCCTCGGCCGACACCATCCCGCCGCTCATTGCCGATGGCGCCACGATCCGCATTCGCGGCGCGGCGGGCGAGCGCGGCGTGCCGCTGGAAGACTTCTTCCTTGGACCGGGCAAGACCATTCTCGCGCCGGGCGAGGTGGTCATCGAGATCCTGGCGCCGTCGCCGCTTCCGGATACGCGCAAGATCTACATCAAGCATGGCCGCCGCAAGGCGATGGAGCTCGCCACCGTCGGCGTCGCGGTGACGCACGTTCCCGGCGGCGAGACGCGCATCGTCCTCGGCGCTGTGGCGCCGACGCCGATTCGCGCGCGCCGGGCAGAGGAGTTGCTGCGGGCCAACCGGCTCACGGACGAGCTGATCGCCAAGGCGGCGCAGGCCGCAGTGGCCGAGTCGCGCCCGATCAGCAACGTGCGCGCGAGCGCCGAATACCGGCGCGAGATGGTCGGCGTGCTCACGCGCCGCGCGCTCGAGCAGGTGCGATGAACATCCGGCTGACCATCAACGGCGAGAAGCGCGAGCTCGCGGTCGAGCCTTACCGCAGTCTGCTTGACACGCTGCGTAATGAGGCAGGGCTGACGGGAACCAAGAAAGGCTGCGACGTCGGCGATTGCGGCGCGTGCACGGTGCTGGTCGACGGCAAGCCGGTGAACTCGTGCCTCATGCTCGGCGTCGAGGCCGACGGAGCGGACGTACTGACGATCGAGGGCCTCCAGCCCTCGCCCGATCGGTTGCATCCGCTGCAGGAAGCGTTCATCCGCCACGGCGGCGCGCAGTGCGGCTTCTGCACGCCCGGCATCATCATGATGGCGGCGGCGCTCCTCGCCGAGAACCCGTCGCCGACCGAGGAAGAGATCCGCTTCGGCATCGCCGGCAACATCTGCCGCTGCACCGGCTACACGAAGATCGTCGAGGCAATCCAGGCCGCGGCGAAGGAGCTCGCGTGAGCGCCGTCATCGGCACGCCGGTGCGCCGCCCCGACATGCAGAGCAAGGTGACGGGCGGCGCGCGCTACGCCGGCGATCTAGCGCTGCCCGGCATGCTGCACGCAAAGATCAAGCGCAGCAACGTCGCGCACGCTGTTATCAGGAAAATAAACGTCGACAAGGCGAAAGCCTACCCGGGCGTGCAGGCGGTGCTCACGCACGAGAACGTGCCGCGCGTGCTGCATTACGGTTCGCCGCATCCGCGCTCGGCCTCCGTGACGCGCGACCAATACATCCTCGATCGCAAGGTGCGCTACTGGGGCGAGGGGATCGCCGCCGTGGCCGCGACGAGCGAAGAGATCGCCGAGGAAGCGCTCGATCTCATCGAGGTCGAGTACCAGGAGCTGCCGGCCGCGCTCAGCGTCGAGCAGGCGCTCGCGCCGGGCGCGCCGGTGATCCACCAGCGAGCCGACAACCTGGTGGTGGACCCAGTGGTGGTGATGCGCGGCGACGTCGCGCCCGGCTTCGCCGAGGCGGATCTGATCATTGAAGGCACCTACGAGCTCGGCCGGCCGACGCCGGCGTACATGGAGCCCAACGTCTGCGTCTGCCAGTTCGACGACGAAGGCAAGCTCACGGTCTGGATCTCGACGCAGACGCCGTTCATGGTGCGCGGCATCCTCGCCGAAGTGCTCGGCCTGCCGCACACCAAGGTCAAGGTGCTGGTCGATCACATGGGCGGCGGCTTCGGCGCGAAGCAGGATCTTTTCCAGACGGAATTCCTCTGCGCGCTGCTCGCGCGCGAGACGCGGCGGCCGGTGCGCCTGGAGTACACGCGCAAGGAGACCTTCCTCGGCGGGCGCTCGCGCCATCCCGGCACTGTGTGGCTCAAGCAGGGCTTCAAGAAGGACGGCACCATCACCGCGCGCGAGGCGAAGGTGGTCTTCAACTCCGGCGCCTATGGCTCGCACGCGCCGGGCGTGACGTCGGTGGCCACCTGGGCGCTGACCTCCCTCTATCGCTGCGACAACGTCCATCTGGAAGGTCGCGCGGTGTACACCAACACGCCGATCGCCGGCGCGTATCGCGGCTACGGCGTGGTGCAGACCTATTACGCGCTCGACTGCCAGATGGACGAGGCGGCAGAGAAGCTCGGCTTCGATCCGGCGGAGCTCAAGCTCAAGAACGCGGTACGCGAAGGCGATCTCTCGCCCTCCGGCCAGCCGATCGTCGGCCACGGCCTTGAGGACTGCATCCGCCGCGGGATGCGGGAGACGCATTGGCGGCCGAAGGCCAACAAGGAGGGCGTGACGAAGCGCGGCTGGGGGATGGGTTGCGAGATGCACGGCTCGAGCGCGTATCCCGGCATCAAGGAGCAGGGCAACGCCACGGTGCGCATGAACGAGGACGGCACGGTGCAGCTCTTCACCGGCGCGACGGGACTGGGCACCGGCGCGCACACCGCGCTCGCGCAGGTGGTGGCCGAGGAGCTCGGCGTGCGCTTCGAGGACGTGACGGTCGTGCACGGCGATACCGACGTCGTGCCGTGGGACATCGGCGCCTTCGCCAGCCACACCACCTATATGGGCGGACGCGCCGTGCAGCTGGCCGCTGCGCAAGTGAACCAGCAGCTCCTCGCGCGCGCGGCCGAGAAGCTGGAGGCGGCGGCCGGGGATCTGGAGGTCGAGCTCGGCACGATCCGCGTGAAGGGATCGGATCGCGCGATCAGCGTGCGCGACGCGGTGCAGCCGACGAAAGGCATCCCCTCGGCGCAGCTCGTCGCCTCGGCGACCTACAGCCCGACCAAGTCGTACTCGTTCGCCGCGCACTTCGTCGAGGTGGAGGTCGACACGCAGACCGGGCAGATCCAGCCGCTGCAGGTGATCGCGGTGCACGAGCTCGGCAAAGTGATCCATCCGGTGGCGGCGGCGGGGCAGATCGAAGGCGGCATCCAGCAAGGCATCGGCCACACGCTCACCGAGGACTACGTGATCGATCCGAAGACCGGCCGCTCGCTCAACGCGGGCTTCGTCGACTACAAGATGCCGCTCTCGCTCGACATGCCGCCGATCCGCACCATCCTGCTCGAGACGGCGCCGGACCCGGGCGGCCCATTCGGCGCGAAGGGCGTGGGCGAGGATCCGATCATCGCCATCGGCCCGGCGATCGCCAACGCGGTCTACGCTGCGATCGGCCTGCGCTTTCGCCACTACCCCATAACGCCCGACCAGGTTGTGCAGGCGTTGAAAAAAGCATGAGCACCCAACCGGTGCCCGTGACCATCCTGACCGGCTTCCTCGGCGCCGGGAAGACGACGCTCCTCAACTACATCCTCACGGAGAAGCACGGCCATCGCATCGCCGTGATCGAGAACGAGTTCGGCGAGATCAACATCGATGCCGAGCTCGTCATGGGCAGCGACGACGAAATATTCGAGCTCACCAACGGCTGCGTCTGCTGCGTGGCCACGGCGCGTGCCGATCTCCTGCGCATCCTCGAGAAGCTCCTCGCCCGCCGCGACAAGTACGACCACATCCTCGTCGAAACGAGCGGCATGGCCGATCCGACGCCGGTGGCGCAGACCTTCTTCGTCGATCCCGTAGCCGCGCAGGTGAGCCTCGACGCGATCGTCACCATGGTCGATGCCAAGCACGCCGGCGCGGGCCTGCAGCACGAGGCGGTCGACCAGATCGTGATCGCCGATCGCATCATCATGAACAAAGTGGATCTGGTCGGCGCGCGCGAGCTCGAAGAACTCGAACAGCGCGTGCGCAGCCTCAACGCCACAGCGCCGATCCTGCGCGCGGACCACGCGAGGGTCGCGCTGGAGAACATCCTCGGCATCGGCGCCTTCAGCGCGCAGCGCGGCACGCTCTCGCTCGACGAGCATGAGCACAGCCACGATCCGACGCTCGAGTCGCGCGCGTTCGTCTACGAGCGGCCGTTCGAGCGCCTGGCATTCGAATCCTGGGTGAAGGCATTTCTCGCCGAGCATGGCGCTGATGTGTTTCGCCTGAAGGGCATCGTCGCCTTCCGCGGCGAGCCGCGCCGCCACGTGCTGCAGGCGGTGCATCGCATGATGGACCTCAAGCCGGCGGATGCCTGGGGAGCGGAGCGGCCCGTGAGCAAGCTCGTATTCATCGGCCGAAACCTCGATGAGCTGGCGCTCGATGCCGGCCTTAGCGGAAGCGTGGCGAAATGAAAGTACAGGCCGCAGTGGCGTACGAGGCGGGCGAGCCGCTCGTCATCGAGACGGTGGACCTCGCGGGGCCCAAGGCAGGCGAGGTGCTGGTCGAGCTCAAGGCGACCGGCATCTGCCACACCGACGAGTTCACGCGCTCGGGTGCCGATCCCGAAGCCCTGTTCCCGGTGATCTTCGGCCACGAGGGTGCCGGCATCGTGGTGGATGTCGGTGCGGGTGTGACCAGCGTGAAGAAAGGCGATCACGTCATCCCGCTCTACATACCGGAATGCCGCGCCTGCAAATCGTGCCTTTCGCGCAAGACCAACCTGTGCACCGCGATCCGCGCTACGCAGGGCAAGGGCGTGATGCCCGACGGCACCAGCCGCTTCTCGCTCGGCGGCAGGCCGCTGCATCACTAAATGGGCTGCACGACCTTTGCCAATTAAACGCTGCTGCCCGAGATCGCGGTCGCCAAGATCCCCGAGGACGCGCCGTTCGACA
>DASQIG010000279.1:0-5440 GCA_035631735.1 Burkholderiales bacterium
CGCCACTTGCGCGCGTGCTGCGAGCGAAACAGCTCGCCCGCTTCGCGCTGCGCCGCCTTCATCTCGCTGAAGAGCAGGTTCATGCGGCGCAGCCGGTAGGCGAGCACCTTCATCACGTGGCGCGCGAATTCGGGCTTTTCACGCACCAGCAGATCGAATTCGGCCCGCCCGATCGGCAGGACCCGGCACGGCGCGATGGCGACGACGGTGGCGCTGCGCGGCTGGTCATCGACCAGCGCCATCTCGCCGAGCAGCGTGCCCGGGCCGGCCATTTCCACCACGTGCCCGCCGATCAGCACGCGCGCAGCGCCTTCCAGCAGCACGTACATCGGGCCGACCGGATCGTCCTCCTTGAACAGCACCGTGCCGGGCTCGAGCGTGCGCGTGTTGCGCGCGTGCAGGAAGTGATAGACGAGATTCATGATGGCGAAGAAAAAGGGGCGGGTTGCCCCGCCCCGTCGAGGGCAACCTCTTGCATCAGGTTTGGAAGATGCGGAGGAGGTTGCTGATGAGGGGTTGCGTCAGGCGCTGTCATCGCCCGGCTTGCGCTCGCGCGCAAAGTTGAAGTGCTGGATCGTTGCGCCGACGCCGAAGCGGCCGACGAGGCGCTCTACACGCACCACGCGCGCGCGGCACTCCATGCGCAGCGGCGCGCCTTCCACCGGCGCGAACTGCACCGTGAAGCGCAGATCGCTGCCCTTCCTGAGCGGCACGCTGGTCTCGAAGTAGATTCCGGAGGCGCTCACGTTGCGCGCCCGCGCGCTGCCGCCCTCCAGCTCGACGGCAAGGTCGCTTTCGAAGCGTGGTTCGCGGCGTCCCGGCAACACGGTTCCCCGGCACTCGTTCTTGCGCCTAATGGTGAGCGCGCGCGCCGCCCCGCGCGCGGTCGGCGAGTACCTTTTCCCCTGTGACGCTTGTCATGCCGCCGTCAGGCGGCGAGCGGCTTGAGCGAGTGGCGCTGGGCGAAGACGTAGAGCTCGAGGCGGTTGGGCACGCCGAGCTTGTCGTAGATGCGGCTGAGATGGTTGCGCAGCGTGTGCTCGCCGATATGCAGCCGCGCCGCCAGCCGCCGGTTGTCCGCGCCCGGATCGGCGACCAGCTGCCCGATGATGTCGCGCTCGCGCGCGGTAAGCGAGGCGATGCGGCGGTCCTCGGCGTCGGGCAAGGCCCCGTCCTTGCGGCTCGAAAGCTCGATGAAGATGCGTCCGGTGGTCGAGCGGTCGAGCCAGAGCTCGCCGCGGTGCACCTTGTCGATTGCCCGCAGCAGCGTCTCGGCCGGCTCTTCCTTCTGCACCAGGCCGGATGCGCCGCGCAGGATCGACTGCTCGCGCGCCTTGCTGTCGCGCATGCCGGTCCACACGAGCACGCGTGTGCCGCCCCCGTTCACCAGCACTGGGATGATTTCACAGGCGTTTTCACCGCCGAGGTCGAGGTCGAGCACGACCACGTCGGGCGAGGTCCGCTCGGCGAGCTCCATGGCGGCGGCGCAGCTCGTCGCCTTGCCGACCACCTCCATGCGCGGCCGGTCACCGTCGATGAGCTTTTCAAGTCCCCAAAGCACGCTGCGGTGATCGTCGACCAGCATGACGCGGATCGGCTTGATCGGCTGCAGGTTCAACGCTGCTTCCCCCTCGGCACATATTCCGCGGCCGGGCGGGGATTCACATCCATCAAACGATGGAGTAAGGTGGCCGGCCATGGGAGCGGAGGGGGGCCGCTTGCCGCTGCAGTTTCTCGGCGCCGAATCGGTGGATGCGCGCATGGTTGCGCTCATGCGCAGCATGCTTGCCGTCTCTGCGCTCGTCATCTTCGTCTTCGATCCGTTCCAGCCGTCGCACTTCAGCACCGGCATCTACGTGGCGCTGCTTTGCTACGGCGTCTACAGCACGGCGCTGTGCATCGCCATCACGGGCGGCCGCATGCCGGTGCCGCCGCGGGCGCACCACTGGATCGATGCCGCCGTCTGCGTGCTGCTGGTGGCGCTCGCGCAGGGCGTCACCGACATGTTCTTCTACTTCTTCTTTTTCGCCATCGTCGTGGCGTCGTTCTCGCGCGGCTTCCGCGAGGGCCTGACCCTCACGGCGATCTCGGTGGCGCTGTTCGTCGCGATCTCGCTCCACGGCGCGAAGCGCGGCGTCAAGTTCGACTTCGACGAGCTGGTGACGCGGCCGGTGTTCCTACTGGTGCTGGGCTACATGACCGCCTATTGGGGCGGCAAGGAGCTCCTGATGCGCCGGCGCCTGAGGCTGCTGCGCGATCTCGCCGCGGCAGCGAACCCCCGCCTCGGCATCGACCACGCACGCGACCAGGGCCTGCATCGCGTGCTCGAGTTCTTTGGCGCCGCCTCCTGCGTGCTGGTCTCGCCGCGTGGGACGAGCAACGAGCTCGTCATGTACCGCCTCGATGCCGCCGGGCGCCGCGCGCTGCCGCAGCCCTTGACCGCGGAGGCCGCGCAGGCGCTGCTCGGGCTTCCCGCGGGCTTCTCGACGGCATGGCACCCGGGCAAGGCGCTCGCCACGCCGGAGCTCACCGAGCAATGCGAGCGCCTCGCGAACCTGCTCGAAGCGGGCTTCTTCGCCACCGTGCCCTACGAGCCGCGCGAGGGCTCGCGCGGGCGGCTCTACCTCCTGGCCGCACGCCGGCTGTCCGACGCGGATGCCGAGTTCCTGCGCCAGGCGGTGGACCAGATCGCCGCCGTGGCGGACAAGCTCGCCCTCGTGGAGGCAATCATGACGGGCGCGGCGCAGCTCGAGCGCAGCCGCATCTCACGCGACATCCACGACACGACGGTGCAGCCCTATATCGGCCTCAAGCTCGGGCTCGAGGCGCTGCAGCGCCGGGTAGAGGCGAGCGCACCGGTGAGAAAGCAGCTCGATGAGCTGGTCGAGATGTCGCGGCTCGTGGTGCACGACCTGCGCGCCTACGTCGCGCGGCTGCGGCGCGAGGAGGCGTCCGGCGAGGCGGCGAGCTGGCCGGCGGAGCACCTGATGGCGGGACTGCGCGAGCACCTCGCGCGCTACCGCAACTTCTACGGCATCGAGGTCGAGCTGCGCTCGGACAAGAGCTCGGCGCTCACCGACCGCGTCGCCGCCGAGGCCTACCAGATCGTCTGCGAGGGCCTCTCCAACATCCATCGCCACACGCCCGCCAAGCGCGCATTCGTCGAGCTGCGCTTCAAGCCCGATTCGCTCGCCATCGAGATCGGCAACGAGTGCGCGCCGGCGGTGCCGCCGATGGCCTTCATGCCCCGCTCCATCGCCGAGCGCGCCAGCGCGCTCGGCGGCACGACCACCGTGGAGCTGCACGAGCGCGGCCACGACATCGTGCGGGTGGCGATACCGCTATGAGATCGGGGCTCGCGGAGCGCGCGCTCGACATGCTGGAGCACGCGCTCGTCATCGTCGACGAGGCGGGCTCGGTGCATTACCGCAACCGCCTGGCGAACGCGCTGCTGAAGAGCGCCGCCTCGCCGCTGACTGTCAGTGCCGGAATCCTCGGCGCGCGCGGCCGCGAATTGCAGGCCGAGCTCCAGGAGGCGATCCGCCTCGCGTGCCTGCAACGCACACCAAGCGCGCTCGCCGCCTCGCGCGGCACGCATGCGCCGCTGCGCCTGATGGTGGTGCCGATGGACCCGGCTCCGGCGACGCGCGAAGCCGCCGTCTGGATCCTGGCGCCGCAATCGCCGCGGCTCCCCCACCCGCGCATGCTCGCCGTGCTGTTCGGCGTGTCGCGCGCCGAGGCGCGGCTCGCGCTCAGGCTGCTCGCCGGCCAGACGCCGCAGGAATGCGCGCGCGAGGCAGGTGTCGGCGTCGCCACGGTGCGCTCGCAGCTTCACAGCATGTTCGCCAAGACCGGCGCCCGGCGGCAGGCGGAGCTCGTTGCGCTGCTCGCGCGCGTGCCGGTGCTCGGCGTAGAAACGGTTCGGGGACGGAGCCCGAACTAGCGCTCGCGGCGCTCGCGCCCGGCGAACGATTCGATCTCGCCCGGCTTGCGCAGCATCTTGTCCACGTCGGCGGCGTGCAGCTCCTCCGCCTGGATCATCTGCCGGGCAAACTCCTCGAGCGCGACCGAGCGTCCTTCCACGAGCTGCAGCAGCTGCCGGTAGAGCTCGAGCGCGCCTCGCTCGGCTTCGAGCGACTCCCGCAGGATCGCGGCGATATCGGTTTGGTGCGAATCGAGCAGCGGGCCGATGGCGAGCGAGGGATAAGCGCCCAGCGTGGTAATCCATTCCCCGAGGCTCTGCGCATGCGTCATCGCTTCATCGGCCTGCGAGCGCAGCCACGAGACGATCGGGATGCGGCCGAAGCCGAAGACGAGAAACGAATAATGGGTGTAGCGCACCACCCCGGCGAGCTCCGCTTCCAGCAGGCGATTGAGAACGTCGACGACCTGCTTCTGGTTCAGTTCCGACATGAGTCCTCCTCGCCGGCGCAACCAAAACGGGGCCGGAAGAAGCGCCGGCCCCGGGATTCTAGGTCTTTGAGGGCGCTCTAGGCGCGCGCGCCCTGGCTCTGGTTGTGCTGGGCGCCGGGCCGGGTCACGCCTTTCACCGCCTTGTTCGCGGAGCGCGCTTCGGTCTGCGCCACATCGCCGAGCGACACGATGCCGACGAGGCGCTTCTCGCGGTTCACCACCGGCAGCCGCCGCACCTGCTGCTGGCCCATGTTCTGCGCGACGTGCGCGAGATCTTCGTCCTCGTAGCAGTAGAGCACCTGGTCGGTGCTCATCACCTCGCGCACCGGCGTGTCGGGGCCTTTGCCCTGCGCCACCGCGCGGATCGCGATGTCGCGGTCGGTGATCATTCCCACCAGCCGATCGTCATCGCCCACCGGCATCGCGCCGGCGTCGATCTCGGCCATGACTTTCGCCACTTCCCGGATGCTCTGCCCCGGGCTCGCAACGCGCACTTCGCGCGTCATTGCTTCGCTGACTCGCATTGGGACTCCTTCCTGGGGTTATTCCCAAGGAGTACCAAGCAAGAGATAGACCCCAACCGTCAACGCGCTGACAGTGATGGCGATGCAGAAAGCCACCGCGATGGCGGCCGCCGGGATGGCGAAGAACGCGGCCTGCGCGGCGAGCGCTTCGGTCGGCGCAATGGCGACGAACAGCGCAGCGGCGATCAACACCCAGCGCCGGATGTAGGGCACGAGCATCCATCGCATCGCGCGGTTATACGAGAGCGCGCGCTCGCGCACGCGCGCCGGGCCCTTGGAAGCGTCCTTGAAGAGCGCGAAGGGGTCGAGATACAGCAGAAATTGCCGCGCGAGCGGCAGCGCGGCGCGCCGTTCGCGCAAGAGGAGGGCTTCGACGTCCGCTTCCCGCATTCCCTAGTTTTGCCTCAACCCGTCGCGGCCTGCAATCGGCACGCCTAGGCCATCGTGATGAACTACCTGCCGGCACGGTCGCTCGCCATGCACCATTTTTGTTCACGGCACTA
>DASQIG010000280.1:0-4623 GCA_035631735.1 Burkholderiales bacterium
GCGAGATAGGCTTCGAACTCGGCGCCGCCGACGGTCGCGGCGACCCGCGCTTCGCGCTGCTTGTCTTCCGGCGGCGGGCTGCCCTGGATCACCTTGGTGATGCGTAGCAGGAGATAGCCGGCGTCGCCCACCGGCATGCCGAGGTAGGCCGGCAGCTTGGCCGCGTCCGCGGCCACGATCTTGCGCAGCACCTCGCCCGGCAGCCCCTGCGCGTCGCGCCGCGAGACGAGCTTCGGCGCGCCCCAGGTGACGGGCGCGTTCTCGCCCTTCTGCAGCTGCGCGAGCTTCGCGCTGCCTTCCTGCCCGGCGAGCTTGAACGCCTCCTGGCGCCGCAGGAGGTCGGCAATCTCGTCCTTCACCTCCTCGAACTTGCGCTGCGCCTCGGGCTCGTGTGCGATCACACGGGCGGCGACCAGCGTGTTCGGCGCCACCTCGATCGCGTCGGTGTTCCGCTTGTTGGCGATCGCGTCCTGCGAGAAGAGCGCGGCGAGGAGCTTCGGATTGTCGAGCGCGCCGAGCTCCTGGTGCGCCGAGCGCGTGATCCAGCCGGTCGTCTGGATCGCGAGCTTGTACTTCTCGGCGACCGGCTTCAGGCTCTCGGACTGCTCGTACACCATGTTGCCGAACTGATCGGCGGCCTCGGCGTACTTCTTCTGGCCTTTCTGCCGCGCGAGATCGGCGGCGAGCTCCTTCTTCACGTCCTCGAGCGAGCGCTGCTTTCCTTGCTGCACACCGGTGAGCTTCACTACGTGGAAGCCGAACTCGCTCTGCACGGTGCGCAGCTCCGCCTGCTTCATGCCGAACACCGCGTCCTCGAAAGGCTTCACCATCGTGCCGCGCGCGAACCAGCCGAGGTCGCCGCCCTTTTCCGCCGAGCCCGGATCCTGCGACTGCTTCCTGGCGAGCTCGGCAAAGGCGCCGGGATTCTTCTTCAGCTCGGCAGAGACCTTGTCCGCCTGCTCCTTCGTCTTCACCAGGATGTGGCTCGCGCGGCGCTGCTCTTCGACGCGGAAGGCCGCGGCGCGCGCCTCGTAGGCCTGCTTTATTTCCTCGTCCGTCACCGGCTCCTGCCTCGCCAGGCTCTCCGCCGACAGCACGAGATATTCGGCGCGCACGCGCTCGGGCGTGCGGAAGTCCGCCGGGTGCGACTCGTAGTACTGCTTCACCTGCGCGGGATCGACCTTCACCTGCGCGAGGAACTGCCTCGCCGGGATCTGCACCTGCGATACCTCGCGCTGCTCGGCCTCGATCGCCGCGAGTCGCGTGACCAGCGCGTGCGGCACGATCGCGCTCTCGGCGATCGCACCCGGGATCTGCTGCAGCGACATGTTCTGGCGCAGCCGCTCGGCGAACTGGCGCGCGGTGAGCGGCGGAGTCTGCGAGCGGGCGATGTTGTCGAACTGCTGCTCGGAGAACTTGCCGCCGACCTGGAACTCCGGGATCGAAAGGATCGCCTCGCTCAAGCGCCGGTCGTCGAACCAGAGGTTGCGCTTCGCGGTCTCGGTGGCGACCACGCGCTCGTTCACCATCTGCTCGAGCACCGCGCGGCGCGCCTCCGGATTGTCGAACGCCGCGGGATCGAGCTGGCCGCCGAACATGCGCCGCAAGCCCTCCTGCTGCAGGCGCAGCTGCTCGTCGAACTCGCGGCGCGAGATGTCGGAGCCGTTGACGCTCGCGACCGTGTCGCCGCCGCCGGCGAAGCGCGTATAGGACTCGATTCCCCAGGTCGCGAAGGTGATCGCGATCAACCCGAGGATGATCTGCATCGCCCGCCTGTACTTCTGGACCCAATCAAACATGGAGGGGACGCGATTCTACCAGCCGGTGGACGCGCCTCAGCGCGCGACGAAGGCGTACGTCGCCGGCACTTCGACCCCGAGCGCGCTCACGGCGTCGACGATCCGGCGTACCGCCTCGGCGCTCGGGCCGAGGTTGCAGTGATCGCTGATGCCGATGACCGTGCGCGCGGTGCGCGGCGTGCGCAAGTCGTAGGACCAGACGCCGGCCTGAGCGAGATCCGCCGGCGTGAGCTCGCGGCCCTGCGCATCTTCGATCCTGATGAGCGTCCAGGCCGCGTACGGCGTGACTTGCGACGGACCATGCTGCCCGGTGAGCTTGCGGTAGCCGGTGGCCGACCACATGCCCTTGTCCGTGAACCAGCAAGCCGGCACGGTCGATTCGCCGGTGAGCGTAGTGCGCGCCGGCTGGGAGGCGATCTGCTGGAGGAAGCTCACCGCGATATCGGCCGGCAGGAGCGCTGCCGTCGGCGACGGCGCCGCACCTTGCACGCCGGCACGGTGGCGGGCGCAGCCGCTCGCGGCGAGCGCCAGCACGACGAGCAGCCACCAGCCGCGTCGAGCGCGGCTTTTCGGCCTATTTCGCGCTGACGGAAGCCCCCAGCATGTCATCGGATATTTTTTGCCCCTCGGGTATCGCCGAAACAAGGTTACCCGAAATCCGGCGCACCACCATCGAAACGCGCCGCCCGTCGCCCAGATGCGCATACAGCCGGTCGCCGAGCTTAAGCGACCCGGTCTCGGATACCTCGGCCACCAGGAAGCCCCAGTTGCGGTCGATCGACTTCACCTTGCCCGAGAGCGGCGCCGGCGCTTGGACCCTGGGTGCCGGTTTCGGCGCGAGAGCCACCTTCGGCGGCTCGACCTTCGGTGCCGGCTTGACGATGACGATCGGCGCGGGTTGCGCCTTGGCAGCCGCGGGCCGCAGCCGCTCGTGCTTCTGCGCTGCCTGCGGTTTTTCCACCGGGGCAGTCGTCGGCTGCGCGAGCGCCGGCCGGGCCGGCACACGGGCCGCGACTGCCGGTGGCGGCGCAGGCGCTTCGCTGCGCCGGTAAAGCAGCGCCGCTACGCCCGCAACCACCACGACGACCGCGGCCGCTGCCGCGCCTGCGACGACAACCTTGCGCCGTCGCGATCCGGGTGCCGGAATACGCACCGTCGACTCCTGGGAAAGCATGTGCACCGTCGTCGCCTCGTCGGCGATCGCGGCGTCCTGCGGCAGCGGCTTGCCCTCGAACGCGAGGCGTATCCAGTCGGCGAATTGCCGCGCCGACTGCAGCCGGTCGTCCGGCTTCTTGGCGAGCGCGCGCTTGATGATGGTGTCCCAGGCGTGCGACAGCGTCGGGTTGAGCGCCGAGGGCTCGATCGGATCCTGGCGCAGCACCTTCTGCATGATGGTCGTC
This sequence comes from Burkholderiales bacterium, assembly GCA_035631735.1. Lineage (GTDB taxonomy): Bacteria > Pseudomonadota > Gammaproteobacteria > Burkholderiales > SG8-39 > SCGC-AG-212-J23. Next base: position 3,200 of record DASQIG010000280.1, read on the forward strand.
GGCGAGCCGGTGAACGGCCGGTCGCCGGTGAGGAGCTGGTACATGACCACGCCGGCGGAGAAGATGTCGCTGCGCGCGTCCACCGGCACGCCGAGGAACTGCTCCGGGGACATATAGGCGGGCGTGCCGAGCACCGCGCCGCTTTCCGTGAGGTTGGAGGACTCGACGCGCGCCAGCCCGAAGTCCACCACCTTGAGCGTGCCGTCGCGCAGCACGAACATGTTGTTGGGCTTGACGTCGCGATGTACCACGCCGTTCTCGTGCGCGTAGCCGAGCGCGGCAAGCAGCTGCTCCATGACCCGCACGGCTTTATCAAGCGCAAGGCGCGCGCCGCCGTCGAGGCTGCGCGAGAGCTCCTCGCCTTCCATCAGGTCCATCACGATGTAGGGCGCGCCCTGGTGCTCGCCGTAATCGAAGATGGTGACGATGTTCGGATGCGAGAGCTTGCCGGCCGAATGCGCCTCGCGCTTGAGGCGCGCGCGCACCTCCGGGAGCTGCGCCGCCGGGAACACCTCGGTGCGCAGCATCTTGAGCGCCACGCGCCGCTCGATCACCGTGTCGAACGCCTCGTAGACGAGGCCCATCGCGCCGCGGCCGATCTGGCGGCGCAGCTCGTACTTGCCGATGTTGCCGAGCCCGCTCACAGCTATGCTGGATCCCCGACGCGATCTTAGCTTGAAACTTCTCAGCGCTCTTGGCTTCGTCGCCCTCGCCGCCTGCGCGCAGCCGCCCGGCCCGCGCGAGCATCCGCTCGTCGGCCGGATCTGGGACGTGCGCGCCGGGCACTTCGTCACGCCCGACGAACTTCTCGAGCGCGCGGCGCGCGCGCGGCACGTCATCCTCGGCGAGACGCACGACAATCCCGAGCACCATCGCTTGCAGCTCATCGTGCTGAACGGCTTGGCGGCGCGCGGCGCGGAGCGCCTGCTCGCGATGGAGCAGTTCGACATCGAATACCAGCCGGCGATCGACGCCGCGCGCGCAAAAAAGGCAAATGAGGGAGCAGCTGCCGAGCGGATCGCCGACGCCGGGCATTTCGACCGGCAGGGCTGGAACTGGCCGCTCTACCGACCGCTGGTGCAGTTCGCGCTGGAGCACGGCTGGCCGCTGGTCGCCGCGAACCTCTCGCGGAGCGACGCGCGCGCCATCGTCGCGGACCCCGCCCGCTCGGATCTGCCGCCCGCGTCGCCCGCCGTTATGCGCGCGCTGGAGCGCGACATTATCGACGGCCACTGCGGCGTCGCGCCCGACGCGCAGCGCCTCGCCGGCATGGTCGAAGCGCAACGCGCCCGCGACGCGCGCATGGCGTCGGTGCTCAAGGGGCCGAGCGTGCTCATCGCCGGCGCGGGCCACGCGCGCCGCGATCGCGGCGTGCCGCTTTACCTCGGCGATGGCGGCGTGCTGAGCGTCGCGTTCGTTGAAGT
>DASQIG010000281.1:0-7818 GCA_035631735.1 Burkholderiales bacterium
CCGTAAGGCTGGCCGAAATGCCGGCCGACCGGCTGCTCGAAGCGCGACGGTTGGCCGTAGCGGGTGAACCCGGTGCCGTAGACGCGCTCCCACGGCTCGCCGGCGGGCGGCTCAGCGCTCGCGCGGCTGACGAGGCTCGCAGTAGCAGCGCCCGAAACGACCGCAGCGCTGCGCCTGAGAAACAGTCGCCGGTCTTTCATATTCCCCCCTCGGCCGAGGCCGCACCTGGCTACGGCCCATTATTGCCGAACTCCACCTTGGCCGGCGGCTTAGGACCTGGCGGCCGCATCCTGTGAACGGACAAGTGCGCACTGACAGTAGTCCTTCCTTACTAACGCGCAACACGGCCGGCTTCCCGTGCGAGCGGCATCCTGTCGTTTGTTTGAGTGCGCCACGGAGTCGCGAATGACGGCGCAGTACTCGGCGCGGCGGTCAGCAACGGCGGGACCGTCGGCACTCTCGGCGGCGCCGTGGGCGGCTACGGCACGCGCAGAGCAGATTACCCGCCTGCTCAAAGACCAGGGCGGCGATCCATCTTCCGCTTTGCCCGCCGTTCGGTGAATCCGTAACGCCTGCGCCCGACGAAGGTCAGACTTCGTCATGGCGAAGCAGCCCGCCGATGTAAGCCCAGCCGCGATATGCTGTGATGTGGCGGGGGAGTGCTGAGCTAAGGAGTGGCTACGGTGACTACCTTTGAGATTTGCGTCATGGGCGCCGTTTTCGTAATCGCGGTCATGCTCTTTGGCATTGCCTATCAGTTGCGCGAGGCGAACGCGCAATTGCGGCAAGTGCTGCGTTACCTCAGGGGCGGTGGCAAAAGCTGATTCGGGCTAGGTCAAACTTCAATAGAGGCGTCAACGCCCGTCAGACCACGCGACTCGTTCACCGCTCGCAACTCGAGGGGGACATAAGTTGCCATCGGAGGAGGCGCGCTAACTTGGCGTCCATGACAGGAAAGACCTCGCCGCGCGAAATTCTCGAGCGCGCAGAAAGACTTTTGGGTCGCAAGCAAATCGCCGAAGGCCTCAAGGTCAGCGAAGACGTGGTTAAGTCTTGGTGTGAGGGCACGGGGGCGCTGTCCGATAGTCATTTACTGCGCCTCGCCGATTTGCTCGCCCAGTACGCAGCCCGGAGGATATAACGCTCGACTCCGTCGAGCGCGCGGGCTACTGATTCAAAAGCGGGATGCTCTTGTAGTCTTTCGGCGCCGGAATCGACGAGAGATAGGCGTGGATGTCGGCGAGATCGGCGTCGGAGAGGATTTCCTTCGGATACGGCGGCATCGGGCCGTTCGAGTTGCGCACGAAAACGTTGAAGGCTTCGTACGGCACCGGCTTCGGCGCGAGCGGCTTGCCGGCCGCGCCGCCCTGGCCAACGTAGCCGTGGCATTGCCAGCAGCCGTGCTTCGCGTATAAGGCCTTGCCCTTCTCCACGTTTCCGCCGGCGAGCGCGGAGAAGGGAAGGGCGGCGAGCAGAAGAACGAGGAGGCGCATCGGTCGGCCCGTCAGCGCGGTTGCGTCCAGACGTCGAGGAGCGCGGGCGTGCCTGCCAGCACGACTTTCACCGCTTCGCGCAGCGCCGGCCCGAGCTGTGCCGGATCCTTGATCGGCCCCTTCGCCCACCAGCCCATCGACTGGGCGAGCTTGGCGTAGTCGATGTCCGGGTTCTCGATGCGCGTGCCGACCGGGCCGGCGTCGCCGCCGTAGTTGGATGGGCGATTGCGGAAGTTGGCGAGCCGCTGCACATGCATCACTTCCTGGTGGTAGCCGCGGTTGTTGTGCATGACGGCGAGCTGCGGGATCTTGTGCTTCGCCGCGGTCCAGAGCACGCCCGGCGCGTACATCAGGTCGCCGTCCGCCTGGATGTTGACGGAGATGCGGCCGAGGTCGCGGTTGGCGAGCGCCGCGCCGACGGACGCCGGCGCGCCGTAGCCGACGCCGTAGCCGCCGGAGCGGCCGAGCCAGTGGTGGTGCTCCTTGATCGGCCAGAGGCGGTTCAGCCAGCTGCTGATGTTCCCCGACTGGGAAACGATCGACCAGTCGAGCTCCTTCACCGCGGCGTAGGTCTCGGCCGCGAGCCGCGCGGTGCTGATCGGGCTCGCCTCCCATGCCATCGCCGCCGCCTGCCGGGTGCGCGCTGCGCCTTCGGCGTGGGCTTTCTTCGCCGCCTCGCCGCGCTGGGCGATGGCGCTGCGCTTGGCGGCGGGGATTGCCGACTTGAGTGCTTCGATGAGGGCGGGGAGCGTCGCTTCGGCGTCGGCCGCCATCTGGACGTCGATCACCTGGAAGCGCTGGAAGTCCTGGTAGTTCGCCTTGGTGAGAAGGTCGGAGGCGTTGATGCTGATGAGCCTGGTGCCCGCCTTGATGCGCGGGGAGTTGGCGCCGACGCCGTTCTCGCCGTTGTCGGTCCAGGCGTTCACCGTGCCCCAGAAGTCCGCGAGCTCGAGGCCGAGAATGACGTCCGCGTTCGACACCGCGGCGGGCGGCGCGCTCAGGTAATGGGTCTTCGGGAAGTTCATGCGCCCGCCCTGATCCACCACGCGCGCGTTCAGCGCTTCCGCGAGCTGCACCAGGAGCTTCGGGCCGTTCGGCGTGCGCGCCATGCGGTCGGCGACGATCACCGGGTTGTCCGCCGCGGCGAGGAGGCGCGCGGCTTCCTTGACCGCGCCGCTCTCGCCCGCGGGCGGTGAGGTCGGCACGTAGCGCGGGATGTAGAGCTTCTCGGCGCCGTGGCTGCGGATCGGCTCCTGCTGCAGCCCGGCGTCGAGCGAGATCATCACCGGACCGTACGGCGGCGTCATGGCGATCTTGTAGGCGCGCACCATCGACTGCGCGAAGTGCTGCAGCGATACCGGCGTGTCGTCCCACTTGGTGAAGTCGCGCACCAGCGCGTTGATGTCCTGCGCCGAGTGGAAGGTCGGCACGTTGGGCGGCCGCGTGGACGCGTCGAGGTCGTTACCGCCGATGACGATCACCGGCACGCGGTCGCACCAGGCGTTGTAGATCCCCATCGTCGCGTGCTGCAGGCCCACGGTACCGTGGCAGAGCGTCATCAGCGGCTTGCCCGTGACCTTGAAGTAGCCGTGGCCCATGGCCACTGCGGACTCCTCGTGCGTGCAGGTGAGGAATTCCGGCATCTTGTTGCCGCCGTAGTTGATGAGCGACTCGTGGATCGCGCGGTAGCTGGAGGCGCAGTTCGACGGGCAGTACTTGATGCTGAGCGTCTTGATGACGTCCACCATGAAGTCCGAGCCCGGCACGCCGCCGACGCGGTTCGCCGGCAGCTCGCTCGGGATCCGCGTCTCGGCGGCGGCGACTTGCTCGGTGGGCGCGAGCGCCGATGGCGCCTTCGGCTGCTCCTGCTCGTCTGCGGCTAGTGCGGGCTTGACTGCGGTGGCGGCGCCGGCGGCGACAACGCCGGTGAGGAACTGGCGGCGGTCGGTCATGATCTCCTCGCTCTCGTGCAGCCGGCAATCTTAGCCGGGAAACGTTGCGCGGAGACGCTAGGCGGCGAAGAGCGTCTCCGCTTGTACCGGCACGCGGCCGTATTCCAGGGTGCGGCGGATGCGGTAGGGCTCGCCGCTGGCGGTCTTCGGCTCGCGCGACAGGTCGATCAACTTCTGCGGCTTGAGCGGGTTGCCGGCGGCATCGCGCACCACCATGATCCGCGGCTGCAGGCGTTTCGCCAGGTTCTGCCCGATGACGATGCCGGTCTCGCCGCTGTTGAGCTCGACCACGCTCCCCAGCGGGAAGATGCCGATGCAGCGGATGAACTGCTCGACGAGGAAGCCATCGAGCAGGGTGCCGCGGTGCTTATACAGGATGCTGAGCGCCGTGGAGGGCGCCAGCGCCTCGGCGTAGGGGCGGCGCGCGGTGAGCGCCGCGAAGGTGTCGACGATGCCGGCGATCGAGCCGATCAGGCCGATTTCCTTGCTCTTGAGCTTCCGCGGATAGCCGCTGCCGTCGTGGCGCTCGTGGTGCAGGAGCGCGAGCTCCGGCAGCGAGCCCGGCAGGTGCGCGGTCGCGCGCAGGATCTCGGCCGAGTGCTCGACGTGCCTGCGCAGCGCCGCCAGCTCCTCCTCGGTGAGGCGCTCGCGCTTCTCGATCAGCGCCGTCGGCACGCGCACCTTGCCGACGTCCTGCAGCAGGCCGAGGTGGCCGAGCAGCGCGATGTCTTCGGGCGACATCTCGAGGAAGCGTCCGAACACGGTCATGTACACCGAGCAGTCGAGCGCATGCGACTGGGTGTAATCGCCCTTTGCTTTGAGCTGCGTGAAAAGCAGCATGGCGTCCGGGTTGCGCAGCACGCTCGCGGTGAGGCCGTTCACCGCCTCGTTCACGCGCTGCGCATCGAGCGTGCCGCCCGCCTTGAGCGGCGCCAGCACTGCCTGGTTCAGCGCCTCGGTGCTGGCGGCGTGCTGCTGCACCGCCGTGACGAATTCCTTCTCGATCGGCGCCTGCTCGGTGTACTTCGCGACCTTCGTGCGCGACAGGTCCACTGCGCTGCGCAACAGCGTGCTGTCGGGCAGCTTCGCCAGCACCTCGCTGCGGTCGGGATCGACGAACACCACCCTGCAGTGCTGCTGCAGGATCTCGATCTGCTCCTGGTTCTCGAGCACGAATCCCTGGAACTTGAACGGCGTGTCGGTCCACGGACGATCGAGCTCGGCGACGTACATGCCGAGCTTCAGCTCGCCGACGGGAACGGTCTTTCTCACCCTTGCAATTGCCCTCTGATCGGTTTTCTCGCAGAGGTTACACTAACCTCGATGCTCGATCCGAGTGAGAAATCGTTCGCGGCCGGCGCCGCTCAGGCGCCCGTGCCCGATGTCACGCGCGAGCGCTGCGACTTCATCTATCGCCGCGCGCTGCCCGGCAGCGGCGCGGCGCTCGCGCTGAGCGTGCTGCTTGCCGTGTATCTCCTGCGCGTGCGGCCAGTCGAGCTCGTGGCTCTGTGGCTCGCGCTCGCGATCGGCTGCGCCGCGTACTTTGCCGGGCTCGCGTTCGCCTACCGCCGCCTGCGCGAAGCGGCCGAGCCGCAGCTCTGGATCCGCCGCGCCGCGTTCGCCGCCGCGATGCTTGGCGCGAGCTGGGGCTTCGCCGCTGCGGTATTTTTTCCGGGCGCACAGGACGAGCAGGTGCTGATCGCTTTCGTCGTCGCGCTCGTCACCGCCGCGGGGCTGCCGCTCTTCTCCACGGTGTGGTGGCTTTACGCCATCTACGCGGCGGCGGTGATCCTGCCCTTCAACGTGGTGCTCTTCGCGCACGGCACCGCTTTCTTCCGCGTCTTCGGCGCGGTGGTGCCGCTCTTCTATCTCGCCGCGGTCGCGGCTGCGCACGAGCTCTCGAGCGTCTTTGCCAGCGCCTACGGCGTGCGCAGCGCCTACCGGCGCCTTGCGGACGAGAACGCGGGGGTGCAGACGCAGCTCGCCGAGCAGCTCGACAGCCTGCTGGAAGCGCACCGCGAGGTGCAGGCCTACGGCAGGAAGCTCGCGCTGTTTTCCGAGCGCGCGCCGATCGCAGTGCTCGAGACCGACGCGCGCGGCACGATCCTCGAGATGAACCCGGCGGCGGAGAACCTCTTCGGCTGGGCGGCCTCCGAGATGCTGGGCCGGAACGTCGTGACGATGCTGCTCGGCGGTGACAACGTTGCGCGCATCGAGCAGTGGTGGCGCGACTTCACCGGCGCCGGCAAGCCCGAGACATTGGTGGTGGACGAAGTCCTGCGGCGCGACGGCCTTGCGCTCGCGTGCGAATGGACGCTCACGCCGCTGCTCGACGAGAACGGCAGGGTTTCCACTATCGTGATGCATGGGCGCGACATGACGCAGCAGCGCGCCTCCGAGCGCGTGCGCAGCGAATTCACCTCCACGCTCAGCCACGAGCTGCGCACGCCGCTCACTTCGATCCTCGGCTCGCTGCAGCTTCTGCGCTCGGGCGTGATGGGCGACGTCCCCAAGGACCAGGATGAGCTGGTGGAGATCGCGGAGAAGAACAGCAAGCGGCTGCTCGACCTCATCAACGAGGTGCTCGACATCGAGAAGATCGAGTCGGGCCGCATGTCGCTCACGCCCGAGCCGGTGCAGCTCGACGAGCTGCTGCGCGAGGCGCTGACGCTGAACCAGGGCTTCGCCGACCGCTTCTCGGTGAAGCTGCGGCTCGAGGGCGACGTGCCGCACGTCATGGTGCGCGCCGACCGCAAGCGCCTGATGCAGGTGGTGACCAACCTGCTCTCGAACGCCGCCAAGTTCTCGCCGCCCAATGGTTCGGTCGACGTCGTGGTCACCCGGCGCCAGGCTGCAGTGCGCGTCGGCGTCTGCGACCGCGGCCCGGGGATCCCGGAAGCATTCCGCAGCCGCATCTTCGGCCGCTTCGCGCAGGCGCACTCCGCGGACTCGCGCATCAAGGGCGGCTCCGGCCTCGGGCTCGCGATCTCCAAGCGCCTGGTCGAGATGATGCAGGGCACGATCGGCTTCGAGGACCGCCAGGGCGGCGGCACCACGTTCTTCTTCGAGCTGCCGGTGCTCGCGGCCGCCGAGCGCGACGCGGCCGGGCCGGTGCGCGTGCTGATCACCGAGCAGGACACCGTCGCAGCCGAGTACCTCGCGATGGTGCTCGAGAAGGCCGGCTACCGCGTCGACCAGGTGCCGAACGCCGAGGACTCGAAGGTGCTGCTCGGGCGCTGGAGCTACGGCTGCTGGCTCCTCAACACGCGGCTTCCGGACGCCGGCGACTCGCTCGCGCTGGTCGACGAGCTGCAGGCGCAGCTGCGCGATACGCGCGTCGTGCTGCTCGCGAGCCTCGGCACCGACCGCGTCGCCGTGCCCGAGCCCAAGCGCCAGCGCATCGTCGACTGGCTGGTCAAAAACGACTCGCGCGAGCGCATCCTCGACGTCGTCGAGCAGGCGATCGGCCCGGCGCTGCCCCGGGCAGCGGCATAGGGAGCGGAAAGCTGGGGCCCCCGCTTTCGCGGGGGAGACGCTTCTCTGCGTCAGAGTCGGAGCAGCTTCGCTGCCGTCTCGCCGAGCATCGCGGCGCGTTCCGCGTCGGTGAACCCGGGCGTGTTGAAGACGTGCTCGACCGCGGTGCGGGTCCAGCCGAACGGGTCGTCGGTGCCGAGCATGAGCTGCGAAGCGCCGACCTGCACCGCGAGGTGGCGCAGCGCCTCGGGCGAGAAGACCAGCGTGTCGTAGTAGAGCTGGCGCAGGTATTCGGTCGGCTTTTTCTTTAGCTTTACCGCCGCGCAGCGATCGGGGAAGCTGATGCAGATGTGGTCCGAGCGATCGGCGTACGAGGCGAGGTAGCCGCCGCCGTGCGCCGCGCACAGCTTGAGGCCCGGGAAGCGGTCGAGCGTTCCCTCGTAGATGAGGTGCGACAGCGCCAGCGTCGTCTCGAGCGGATTCCAGACGGTGTTGTCGAGGCCGCCGTTGCCGCGCAGCCGGCTCTGCAGGTCAGGAGTCCGCTGCGGATGCATGAAAACCAGCACGCCTAGCTCCTCCGCCTTCGCCCAGAACGGATGGAACTTCGCGTCCGAGAGCTCCGCGCCCTCGACGCTGCCGCCGATCGCGGCGCCGCGCAGCCCGAGCTTCTTCACCGCCTGCTCGAGCTCGCGCGCCGCGAGATCGGGATACTGGAGCGCGACGCTCGCGAAGGCGAGCAGGCGATCGGGATGGCGCGCGCAGAGCTCGGCGAGCTTCTCGTTCTGCAGCTGGATCACCTTCGCCGCCAGATCGCGCTCGAGCGCATACCAGGTCGGATTGATGCTGAGCGCCTGCAGGTCGATGCCTTGCTCGTCCATGCGCTGCAGGCGCTCCTCCCA
>DASQIG010000282.1:0-3669 GCA_035631735.1 Burkholderiales bacterium
CAGAAATTCTCGAGCGGCTGCACGATGCAGCGGGCGTCGACCGAAGCGCGCGCACTGCGCCCCATTTCCATTTCGAGGCGGAAGGCGTACTTCTCGAAGAACTCGTTGAACAGCTCGCCGCCGAGCGTGCCCACGGCGAAGAGCTCGTCGGTGCGCGGGTCGTGCTCGAGAAGGATGGCCGCGAGCGGCTGCGGCGCCGGGCCGGCGAGCACCCGCGCGCCGTCGGCCGGGTCGTACTGGCTATGCTCCGAGCAGCAGTGGATCACCGAGCCGAAGCGGTTGCGCGCGCTCTTTTCCTCTCGGAAGCTGATGAAGCTGATGTCCCGCGTCGGATACGTGAGCTTGTGCGCGCAAATCGCCGAGTAGGCCACGATCGAGTGGTCCTCGCCCACGCCGCCCTGCCAGTCGTAGCTTTTTGCGTCCGCGGTTTTCAGGTGCGTGGAAGTCGCGACCGGCCGGCCGAGATTGAGCAGGAAGCAAGGCGTTGCGGCGTAGGGGTAGTGGAAGATGAGATTGCGGTTGACCGGGACGCCCTTGGCGACGACGGGCGTGCCTTGCTCGTCGACGAGGCGAGCCCGCGAGTAGCGCCGGGGCTGTGCGTCCTCCGCCAGCGCCGGCGCTGCCACCGCGGCTGCGCAGAGAGCGATGAATTCGCGCCGCTCCATGATCCAAGGTTACGGGAGAATGTCTTCGGCGTGGAAGGCGAACGCTCCGCGGCCGCGGTCGGCGAACCAGTGCTTGAGGGTGAGGCCGACGGTGCGGAAGGCGATCTCCTTCCACGGGATCTCGCCTTGCGCCATCAGCGCGACCTCGAGGGTCTCCTCGCCCGGCTTGAATTCGAGGTTGCGCAGCCGAGCGCGATAGTAGAGATGCACCTGGTTGACCCGCGGCACCGAGATGAGCGTGAAGGGCTCGCCGATCTCGATGCTCGCGCCGGCCTCCTCCTGCGTCTCGCGTGCGGCCGCCTGCGAGGTCGTTTCGTCGTTCTCCATGAAGCCGGCGGGCAGCGTCCAGTAGCCGTAGCGCGGCTCGATGGCGCGGCGGCAGAGGAGGATCCGGCCCTCGTGCTCCGGCACCGTGCCGACGACGAGCTTGGGATTCTGGTAATGGATCTCGCCGCAGTGGTCGCACACCCAGCGCGGCAGGCTGTCGCCCGGCGGCACGCGCTGCACGACCTTCGCGCCGCAGTTAGCGCAGTATTTCATCGAGCGTTTTCACCTGTGCGTCCGGCGTGAAGCCCAGGGCATCGACCGGTGCGCCGTTGCGGTTCACCCAGTAGACCGTGAAGCCATAGGACTTGGCGCCGAGCGCGTCCCAGCAATTCGATGAAACGAAGCCGATGCGCTCCTTCGCCACGCCGAGCCGGCGCACGGCCAGCTCGTACACCTGCGGCGCGGGCTTGTAGATCCGCAGCTCATCGACGCTCAGCACCGCGTCGAAATGCAGGCGCGAGTTTCGCACCAGCGGCTCGAGCAGATCCGGCGAGCCGTTGGACAGGATCGCCTTCTTGCCCGGCAGGCGCGCGAGCGCCGGCCTTACTTCGGGGAACGGCGCGAGGCGCAGGTACTCGTCCATCAGCGCGCGCTCGTGCTCGCCGAGCTGCAGGCCGAGCGCGGCGCAGCTATAGGCGAGCGCTTCGCGTGTGACCTGGGAAAAAGGCGCGTAGCGTTGCATCAGGCTGCGCTGCCAGGTGTACTCGAGCTGCTTGGCGCGCCAGAGCTGCGAAAGCGCGGTGCCTTTGCCGGGGAAGCAGGTCTCGCAGCGCCGTACCACCGAATGGACGTCGTAGAGCGTCCCGTATGCGTCGAAGACCAGTGCCTCCACCCTCATGTAAACTGAATTAGACCATGCTCGACCGCTACGCCGAGCTCTATCGCAGCTATCGCTGGAGCGTACCGCCGCGCTACAACATCGCGCAGGCCTGCTGCGGCCAGTGGGCAGCCGATCGCAGCCGCTTCGCGCTCTACTGGGAGGACGAGTCGGGCGCCACGGCGGCGTATTCCTACTGGGATGTGCAGATGGCGGCGAACCGCCTGTCCAACGCGCTCGCGGCGCTGGGCGTGAAGCCGCGCGATCGCGTGGCGCTCATCCTGCCGCAGCGCCCCGAGACGGCGATCGCCTACATGGCGATCTTCCAGCTCGGCGCCATCGCGCTGCCGCTCTCGCACCTCTTCGGCCCCGACGCCATCGAGTACCGCATGAACCACGCCGAGGCGAGCGTGGCGCTGGTCGAGCCCACCACCCTCGCCAATCTCTGGGCGGTGAAGGACCGGCTGCCCACGCTGCGCCACGTGATCGGCGTCGGCGGTGCGCGCGAAACCGGCGTGCATGCGTGGGAGGCGCTGCTCGCCAAGGGCGGCCGCAGTTTCCGGTGCGCGGATACGAGCGCCGATGATCCGGCGGTCATCATCTATACGAGCGGCACCACCGGTGCGCCGAAGGGCGCGCTCGAGGCGCACCGCCTGATCATCGGCAACGTTTCCGGCTTCGTGCACTCGCACGATTTCTATCCGCAGCGCGGCGACATGTTCTGGTCGCCCGCGGACTGGGCCTGGGCGGGCGGCCTCTTCGACGCGCTGCTTCCCGCCTGGTATTACGGCATGCCGATCCTCGGCTACCGCGGGCGCTTCGACGCCGAGAAGTCCTACTACCTCCTGGAAAAGTACGGCGTGCGCAATGCTTTCTTGTTTCCGACGGCGCTCAAGCTGATGATGAAGGCGGTGCCGGAGCCGCGGCGCAGATACGAGCTCAACATGCGCTCGATCATGAGCGCGGGCGAATCGGTCGGCGTCACGCTCATCGACTGGGCGCGCGAGCAGCTCGGCGTGAGCATCAACGAGATGTTCGGCCAGACGGAGATCAATTACGTCGTGGGCAACTGCCATACGGCGTGGCCGGTGAAGCCGGGCTCGATCGGCCGGCCTTATCCGGGGCATCGCGTCGCGGTGATCGACGAGCAGGGCAACGAGCTCCCGCCCGGCGAGCTGGGCGAAATCGCGGTCAACCGCAACTGCAATGGCGAGCGCGATCCCGTGTTCTTCCTCGAGTACTGGAAGAACCCGCAGGCGACGCGCGAGAAGTTCATCGGCGACTGGGGCTGCACCGGCGACCAGGGCAAGACCGACGCCGACGGCTATCTCTGGTACCAGGGGCGCTCCGACGACGTCATCAAGAGCGCGGGCTACCGCATCGGGCCGGCGGAGATCGAGAACTGCCTGGTCAAGCACCGCGCGGTGATGAATGCCGCGGTGATCGGCAAGCCCGACGAGACGCGCGGCGCGATCGTCAAGGCGTACATCGTGCTCGCCCCGGGCGAAACGCCGTCGGCGGCGCTGGTCGAGGAGATCCAGAGCCACGTGCGCGGGCGCCTCGCGCCCTACGAGTATCCGCGCGAGATCGAGTTCATCGACGCGCTGCCGATGACCACCACCGGCAAGGTCCAGCGCAAGGAGCTGCGCAAGCGAGAAGAAGCGAAGCGGCGTAGCACGTGAAGCGCGTGCTGCTTGCCGGGGCGGGCCATGCGCACGCCGTGCTCCTCGACTCGCTTGCGCAGGAGCCGCTGTATGGCGCGCGCATTACGCTGGTCTCGCCCCACGCGCGCCAGCTCTACTCGGCGATGCTGCCCGGCGTCATCGCCGGCCACTACCCGCGCGACGAGGCGGAATTCGA